>NZ_JBSGBF010000078.1:0-38630 GCF_053601115.1 Streptomyces sp. NPDC004788 | reverse complement strand
TTGTTGACTCCGGGCGGCCTCCCCGGCAGTGCTGTCGATGAGGGCGGCCGCACCCATGACGGTGCGGCCGCCCTCTTCGTATCCGACATCCGGGATCCAACATCCCGGATCCACTGTCCGATCCGGCCTCAGCCCTCCGCCGGCACCGGCGACGGCACAGCCGCCCCCGGCTCCTTGCGCAGCGTCGGGGCCGTGTCCGCGTCCAGGTCCGGCTCCAGGTCGAGCTCCGGGGCCGAGCCCGCGGCCGTCCGCCGCTCGGGGAGCAGCTCCAGAACGGCCTGGCGGTGCGCCTCGCTGGTGGCGTCGTCGTACGGGTCCGGCGTGGCGGGCACCTGGAGGCGGAGTACCGGGCCGGTGCCGAGGCGGGCGTAGCCGCGGCCCGGCGGGACGTCGGGGACCGGGGTGGTGTGCGGGCGGGTGCCCAGGACCGCGGCGATCTGGTCGGGGGCGGCGGGGCCGAGCACGACCCGGGCGCGGGTGTGGCTCCGTACGGTCTCGGTCAGCGCGTCCAGGCTGTCGAACTGTTCCGCGATCACGACGGTGACCTGGGCGGCGCGCCCGTGCCGGAGCGGCAGCTGGAGCAGGTCCTGCGGGTCGGGGCGGCCGTCGGCGGCGGCGAGGTCGCCGAGGACGCTCGGCCGGTCGAGCAGGATCCACAGGGGGCGCCGGGTGTCCTCGGGGGCCGGGTGGCCGGACTGGCGGGCCCGGTTGGCGGCGACGAGCCGGCGTTCGGTCTCGTGCGCGGCCCACTCCAGGCTGGCGAGGGCGCCCGTGAGGCCGCACTCGACGGCGAGGACGCCGTCCCGGCCGACGAGGCACGCGTACTCGCCGGTGCCGCCGCCCTCGATGACGAGGACGTCGCCGTGCGGGAGCGCCTGGAGCGCGATCGAGCGGAGCAGGGAGGTGGTGCCGCTGCCGGGCTGGCCGACGGCGAGCAGGTGGGGCTCGGTGGAGCGGGGGCCGGTGCGCCAGACGACGGCCGGGGCGTCCTCGGTGCCGTCGGAGGCCCGGACCGGCACGGTCCGCTGCACGGCGTCGGCGTCGGTGAAGCCGAGGACCGTCTCGCCGGGCACGGTGACGAAGCGCTGGGCGGCGATGGTGGTGGGCAGGGCGGGCAGCACCCGCATGGTGAGCCGGTTGCCCTCCTCGTCCCACTCGAAGAGGTACTCGCGGCCGCGCCCCGACTTGGCGTGCAGCAGCTGCTCGACGCGCGCCCGGGCGGTGGGCTCGCCGTCGGGGAAGTACGGGGGGTAGGAGATGCGCAGCCGGGTGAGCCGCCCGTCCTCGTCGAAGGCGTGGTCCGCGAAGGCGGCGGCCCAGTCGCCGCCGTGCGCGAAGAGCGGTTCGGGGTCCTCGGGCAGCGACAGGTAGGGCACGAGGGCCTCGTAGAGGCCCTTGAGCCGGGCGACCTCGGCGTCGTCGGGCCCGGTCTTGACGACCGGGCGCTCCCGCCCCTGCCAGGCGGCCGCGCCCATCAGCGCGACGAGCGCGAGGAGCGGTCCGTACGGCACGAGGGCGACGACCAGGACGCAGGCCGCGACCAGGAACAGCGTGGGACCACGCCGCTCTTTGGGGGTCGCGGCCCACTTGGCGCGCGCGGTCGCGGCCAGCTTCCGCAGACCACGCGAGAGGGTGATCAGCGGATGGAGCACGTCGGTGGCACTGTCGGCGGCCGTGCGCGCGATCTCTCGGCTGCGAGCGATCTGTGCGGTGCCGCTGCTCAGAATGCGGGGGAGTGGTCGCCGGGCCACGTCGTACTCCTGAAGGGGTGGAAGGGGTGGAGAGGCGTCAGAACTTGATCCCGCCGAGGAGGCTGGCGAGGCTCTGACCGCCGGCGGTGATGCTCGGCGCGATGGCGGTGCCCGCCAGGTAGAACCCGAAGAGCGAGCAGACCAGCGCGTGCGAGACCTTGAGGCCGTCCTTCTTGAAGAACAGGAAGGAGACGATGCCGAGCAGGACGACGACTGAGAAGGACAGGATCATGAGCGGTTCTCCTGGTTGAGGGGACAGTCACGATGAGTCCTTCCAAGTTCACGGCAAGTATCTATATGACTAAAGGTGCAAATGGGTGAATCGTTCGCGTTTTCACTTGACCGGCGGATGCCGGGTACCTCTCCGGGTGGCGAATCGCATGGTTTGCGGTAGTGCGCCCCGCCGTCGTGGACCGCGATCATCCTTGCCGCGGACACGCCGCCTCATGTCGTGTCGCGGGCAGTACCCTGTCGATTCACTCGTACGGCCGCGCTTGCCGTGCGTCGCAGGTCAAGCAGGTAGCAGGCAGCAGGCGGCAGGCCGGGCAGATGGCAGGCCGGGCAGGCAGCAGGTCAAGCACGAAGGGCGGTTGTGAACCATGAGCGAGAACGAGACCCCGGACCCCGAGGTCGTCGAGCTGGCCTCCAAGGTCTTCGACCTCGCGCGCACCGGCGACGCGGTGACCCTCGCCGCATACCTCGACGCCGGTGTCCCGGCGAACCTCAGCAACGAGAAGGGCGACTCGCTCGTCATGCTCGCCGCGTACCACGGCCACGCCGAGGCCGTGACCGCCCTGCTGACCCGCGGCGCCGACGCCGACCGCGCCAACGACCGCGGCCAGACCCCGCTCGCCGGCGCCGTCTTCAAGGGCGAGGACGCCGTCGTCCGGGCCCTGCTCGCCGGCGGGGCGAATCCGGAAGCCGGGACTCCGTCCGCCGTGGACACCGCGCGGATGTTCGGCAAGACCGAACTCCTGGAACTGTTCGGAGCTCGGTGAACGCGGGCTGAACCCCAGGTGAGACGGTGCCGTAAATGTGGTCGCGGTGGCGAAATGGGTGGGTCATCATGACGTCGGGCCCGGATGGGGCCACCGACGAGAGGCAGAGGAAGATGGTCACTGGCAAGCGCAGGACGACGGGCGGCCCGACATGTTGCCGCACGGCCTAGGCGAACAGCCTGACCCGGTTCATCCCGGATTCCCCCCGGTCGTGTCGACAGCTTGATGTGAGGCGTCTTCCATGTTCGATCCAGTCATAGCGCCGAGCGGCACCCTGCTCGGCCTGCTGCAGCGGGGCCGCGGCGACGGCACCCTGCACGCGCTCGCCGCGCCACGTGCCGAGGCCCTCGCGGCCCTCAACCACTGCGTTCTCGACGACCCCCGCCAGGACTGGCGGGTCGAGAACCGCTCCCTCTACTACGCCCGGCTCTACCTGGACCTCGCCGGAGGTCTGGAGGAGATCGAGGCGCACCTCTTCGGCGCCGAGGACCACCTCGACGACGAGGAGTCCAGGACCGGGCTCGCGCTCTCCGTCCTCGGCCACCTGGCCTCGTACGGACGCCAGGACGCCCTGCTGCTCCTGCGGCGCTACGCCGCCGCCGGGACCAACTGGGCCTGGGCCCTGGACGAGCTCGCGCTGCGCGACGACGACGCGGGCCTGCGCGCCCTCGCCCTGCCCGTGCTCGCCCGCTTCCCGGCCACCCCCGAGGGCGAGGCCGAGCTCGCCGCCACCGTCCGCGACGCCTACGAGCCGCGGCCCTGGCGGCTGTGGGCCGAGGACCCGCGCGAATCCGTGGGCGCCCGCATCCGGGCCGCCCGCGAACAGGGCTCCTTCGACCGCTGGCAGCGGCAGCTGACCCCGACCGGGCCGCGCCCCGGCTGGAGCGTCCGGGCCGTCCTCGACTGGGCCCAGGAGGGCCACGAGCGCGGCGCCGAGCTGCATCTGCCCGCCGCCCGCTGCCTGGTCGCCGTCGCCGGCCCGGAAGACCGCGCGACGATCCTCGACGCGGCCCGCAGCGGCCCGGACGGCGCCCGCTGCGCCGCCCTGCACTACCTCGCCGAGGCCCAGGACCCCGCCGTCCTCGACCTCGTCGAACTCGCCGTCAACGACGGCCCGCGCACCGTCGCGGACGCCGCCGTCACCGCGTACCGGAGGATGAGCGGCGAGGCCGCCGTCGACCGCGCCCGCGGCTGGATCCACCGCCCCGACGCGCTCGGCGCCGCCGCGGCCGGGACGCTCGCCTGCCGCGGCGGCTCCGAGGACTCCCCCCTCGTCCTCGGCGCCCTCCGCGAGACGATCCGCTCCCAGGGCCCCGACGCCCCCGCGCTCTACCCCCTCGTCGACGGCGCCGGCCGGCTCGGCATCGCCTGCGCCGCGCCCGTACTGCGCCACGTCTACCGCGAGACCGCCTCCTCCGAGCTGCGCGGCCGCACCGCCCGCGCCCTCGCCGCCACGGACGCCGGTTTCCCCACCGGCTTCGCCGTCGAATGCCTCTGGGACTGCGAGGAGACCACCCGCGAGGTCGCGGCCCTGCACGCCGAGACCGGTGACGTCCGAGTCGCCGAGCGACTGCGCCGCCTCGCCGTCGACCCCGCCGAGGAGGCGGAGGTCCAGACGGCCGTGCGCCAGCGGATAGGACCGGACCTGGACCTCCAGGTCTAGGGCCCGTCCGGCGGATCAGGGTCGGCCAGGCCCTGGGGTCCGCACGCCCCGCGGGGCTCCGCCCTTCCGCGATACGACGGGGGTGGCCGATTTCCGGCCACCCCGGCGGCCGCGCGGGCGTCGGCGTGCCCTGTTCCCTCGGCGCGGTAAACGCTCATGGGACGTTCCCTCCCCGTCCAGATCCACTTTGATGGGGACACGCCGAACGCGACGAGAACACCCGTATGCGTGTCGTCATCGTCACCGAGTCCTTCCCGCCCGATGTCAACGGGGTGGCCCACACCGCCCTGCAGACCGCCCGCCACCTCGTCCGCCGCGGCCACGACCCGCTCGTGGTCGCCCCCGCCGCCCCGGCCCCCGTCACCGCCGCCGCCGACGACCCGGACGCCGCCGCACCCTGCCCTGTCGTGCGGGTGCCGTCGCTGCCGCTGCCCGGCTATCCGCAGGTGCGGGTGGCGCTCCCCAGCCGCCGGGTGGCCCATGCCATCGCCGCGCACCGCGCGGACATCGTGCACCTGGCCGGCCCGTTCGTGCTCGGCGTGCGCGGGATGAGCGCCGCCGCCCGGCTCGGCCTGCCGGCCGTCGCCGTCTACCAGACCGATCTCGCCGGCTATGCCCGTACGTACGTGGGCGGCGGCGAGTCCACCGCCTGGCGCCGGCTGCGCGCCGTGCACGGCGCCGCCGACCGGACCCTCGCGCCCTCCACCGCCGCCGCGCGCGACCTGGAGGCGCACGGGATCGGGCGGGTCCGGATCTGGCGGCGCGGGGTCGACACCGCGCGCTTCCGGCCGGAGCTGCGCGACGCGGCGCTGCGGCGCGAGCTCGCGCCGGGCGGGGAGACGCTCGTCGGGTACGTGGGGCGGCTCGCGCCCGAGAAGCGGGTGGACCTGCTCGCGGCGGTGTGCGGGCTGCCCGGGGTACGGGTCGTGGTCGTCGGCGACGGCCCCAGTGAGCCGGGGCTGCGGGCGGCCCTGCCCGGCGCCGTCTTCCTGGGCCGCCGCACCGGCGACGAACTCGCGCGGATCTTCGCCTCGCTCGACGTGTTCGCGCACACCGGCCCGTACGAGACGTTCTGCCAGACCGTGCAGGAGGCCATGGCGAGCGGCGTCCCGGTCGTCGCGCCCGCCGCCGGTGGCCCCCTCGACCTGGTCGCCCACCGCCGCACCGGACTCCTCGTCCCGCCCGAGGACGCGGGCGGGCTGCGCCAGGCCGTCGCCTCGCTGGCCGCCGCGCCGACGCTCCGGGCCGCGTACGGCGGGGCCGGGCGCGCCGCGGTCGAACGGCGCACCTGGGAGGCGGTCGGCGACGAGCTGATCGGCCACTACCTGGAGGTGCTGCGGGAGCGGACGGCGGTGGCGGCGTGACCGACACCCGCCACGACTCCCCTCGCGGCCACCAGCACCAGCACCAGCACCAGCACCAGCACGGCAACCACCAGGGCGGCCAGCCGGCTGACCGCGACCGTCACGGCGAGCAGCCACGCGACGGCGAGCAGCACGGCAACCACCAGGGCGGCCAGCCGGCTGACCGCGACCCTCACGGCGAGCAGCCACGCGACGGCGAGCAGCACGGCAACCACCGGGGCTGCCGGCCAGGCGACGGTACGCGGCACGGCAACCGGCACGGCGAGCGGCAGGGCGCCAGCGAGCAGCACGGCGAACGTCGCGGCGCTCGCGACGGCGGCGGGGGGCCGCTGCGGATCGTGCGGCTCGCCAACTTCGTCACCCCGACCTCCGGCGGCCTGCGCACCGCTCTCGACCAGCTCGGCCGCGGCTACCTGGCCGCCGGTCACGAAGCCGTCCTCGTCGTCCCCGGCGACCGGTCGGACGACCGGGAGACCGCGCAGGGCCGGGTGATCACCCTGCCCGGCCCCGAGCTGCCCGGCACCGGCGGCTACCGCGTCCTCGCCGACCGCCGCCGGCTGCGCCGGCTCCTGGAGGAGCTCGCCCCCGACCGCCTGGAGGTCTCCGACCGGACCACCCTGCGCTGGACGGGGGAGTGGGCCCGGCGCGCCCGGGTGCCCTCCGTGATGGTCTCCCACGAGACCGCCGACGGCGTGCTCCGCACCTGGGGCCTGCCGGCGCCGTTCGCGGCCCGGGCGGCCGACCGGCTCAACCGCCGCACCGCGTGGGTGTACTCACGGATCGTCTGCACCACCGAGTGGGCGGAGCGGGAGTTCGTGCGGATCGGGGCGCGCAACGTCGTCCGCGCGCCGCTCGGCGTCGACCTGGACCGCTGCCGGCCCGGGCGGCGCAGCGCCGTCCTGCGGGCGCGGTACGCGGACGGGGAGCGGGCGCTGCTCGTGATGTGCTCCCGGCTCTCCGTGGAGAAGCGCCCCGGCACCGCCCTCGACGCCCTGGCCGTGCTGCGCGCCCAGGGGCTGCGCGCCGCGCTCGTGGTGGCCGGTGACGGGCCGCTGCGCGGCGCCCTGGAGCGGCGGGCCCGGGAGCAGCGGCTCCCGGTGCGGTTCCTCGGCCATGTCGGCGACCGCGAGGAGCTGGCCGACCTCCAGGCCGCGGCCGACGTGTGCCTCGCCCCGGGGCCCGCGGAAACGTTCGGCCTTGCCGCCCTGGAAGCCCTCGCCTGCGGCACCCCCGTCGTCTGCAGCGCCTCCTCCGCGCTCCCCGAGGTCGTCGCCGACGCGGGCGCCTGCGCCGTCGACGACCCGGTCTCCTTCGCCCGCGCCGTCCGCACGCTCCTCGCCCGCGACGAACCCGTCCGCCGGGCGACCGCCCGCGGCCGCGCCGAACTCTTCTCCTGGTCGCGCGCCACCGCCGCCTTCCTCGCCGCCCACGACGCCCGCCAGGAGGCGCCGCGATGACCGCCGGCCTCTCCGGCGTGGAGGAGAAGGCCGCGCCGCCGCACGAACCCCGGACCACCTGGTTCGTCGTGCTCGGCGACTCCCTCAGCGAGGGCGTCGGCGACCGCGTCGGAGACGCCTGGCGCGGCTGGGCCGCGCTGCTCGCCGAAGGCCTGGCCGGCGAGCACGGGCGGGTCGCCTTCAGCAACCTCTCGTCGAGCGGGGCGCAGAGCCGGGACGTCGCCGAGACCCAGCTGCCCGCGGCGCTCGCGCTGCGGCCCCAGCTCGCGTCCGTCGTCGTCGGCGTCAACGACACCCTGCGCCGCACCTTCGACATCGGCCTGCTCGCGCGCCGCCTCGACCGGGTCTGCGCCGAACTCACCGCGACCGGCACCGTACTGCTCACCGCCTGTCTGCCCGACCCCGGGCGGATGCTCGGGCTGCCCGCGCCGCTCGCCCGGCCCCTCGCCCGCCGGCAACGGGCCGTCAACGCCGTAACGCACGAACTCTCCGCCCGCTACGACGCCGTCCACCTGCACCTCGACGCGCCCGCCTGGACCGACGACCGCACCCTGTGGAGCGCCGACCGGCTGCACCCCGGCGAACGCGGCCACCGCACCATCGCCGCCGCCTTCCACACCCTGCTCCGCGAACGTGGCCTCGCCCACGGCGCGCCGCCCTCCCGCGAGCCCCGGCAACCGCCGCCCACCCGCGCCGACGCCGTCTTCTGGCTGGCGACGGCCGGCACCGCCTGGGTCGTACGCCGCTGCGGCGACCTGCTGCCCCAGCTCCTCGTGCTCGCCGCCACCGAGGTCCGCCACTGCGCCACCGGCACCCGCGACCGCCTCGACGCGCGCGCCGACCACGCCCTCGCCCAGGCCCTGGCGGCGACAATGAGGGCATGACCGGACGCTGGGAGTTCTGGATCGACCGCGGCGGCACCTTCACCGACGTCGTGGGCCGGCGCCCCGACGGGCGGCTCGTCACCCGCAAACTGCTCTCGCACGATCCCGCCCGGCCCGACGACGCCGCCGTCGCCGGCATCCGGCTGCTGCTCGGCCTCGACCCCGGCGAGGCCGTGCCCGCCGACCGGGTCGACGTCGTCAAGATGGGCACCACCGTCGCCACCAACGCCCTCCTGGAGCGCCGCGGCGAACCCACCGTCCTGCTGATCACCCGCGGCTTCCGCGACGCCCTCCGCATCGCCTACCAGAACCGCCCGCGCCTCTTCGACCGGCACATCGTGCTGCCCGAGGCGGTGTACGCGCGCGTGATCGAGGTCCCCGAACGGGTCGACGCCCACGGCGGGACCGTCACCCCGCTCGACGAGGACGCCGTCGCCGCCGCCCTGGCCGCCGCCCACCGCGACGGGCTGCGCTCCGCCGCCGTCGTCCTGCTGCACGGCTACCGCCACCCCGCCCACGAGACCCGCGTCGCCGCACTCGCCCGCGCCGCCGGCTTCACCCAGGTCAGCTGCTCCCACGAGGTCAGCCCGCTCATCAAGCTCGTCCCGCGCGGCGACACCACCGTCGTCGACGCCTACCTGTCGCCGATCCTGCGCCGGTACGTCGACGAGGTCGCCCGTGAACTCGCCGGCATCCGCCTGATGTTCATGCAGTCCAACGGCGGCCTGCGCGAGGCCGCGCACTTCCGCGGCAAGGACGCCGTCCTGTCCGGTCCCGCCGGCGGCGTCGTCGGCATGGCCCGCACCTCCGGACAAGCGGGATTCGACCGGGTCATCGGCTTCGACATGGGCGGCACCTCCACCGATGTGTCGCACTACGCGGGCGAGTTCGAGCGTGAACTCGGCACCCAGGTCGCCGGCGTGCGCATGCGCGCCCCGATGATGAGCATCCACACCGTCGCCGCCGGCGGCGGCTCCGTCCTCCACTACGACGGCAGCCGCTACCGCGTCGGCCCCGACTCGGCCGGCGCCGTCCCCGGGCCCGCCTGCTACCGGCGCGGCGGCCCGCTCACCGTCACCGACGCCAACGTGATGCTCGGCCGGATCCAGCCGGACCACTTCCCCGCCGTCTTCGGTGACGACGGCGATCAGCCGCTCGACGCCGACGTCGTCCGCGAGAGGTTCACCGCCCTCGCCGCCGAGGTCGGCGGCGGCCGCACCCCCGAGCAGGTGGCCGCCGGCTTCCTGGAGATCGCCGTCCTCAACATGGCCAACGCCGTCAAGAAGATCTCCGTCCAGCGCGGCCACGACATCACCCGCTACGCCCTCACCAGCTTCGGCGGCGCCGGCGGCCAGCACGCCTGCGCCGTCGCCGACGCGCTCGGCATCGACACCGTCGTCGTACCGCCGCTCGCCGGTGTCCTCTCCGCGTACGGGATCGGGCTCGCCGACGCCACCGCCATGCGCGAGCGGTCGGTCGAGGCCGAACTCGACGCCGACGGCACCGCCGAGCGCGTCGACCGGCTGTGCGCCGAACTCGCCGACCGCACGAGCGAGGAGCTGCGCGCCGACGGACTCCCCGACGAGGCGATCACCACCCGCGCGCGCGTGCTGCTCCGTTACGCCGGAACCGACGCGAGCCTCGCGGTGCCCCTCGCCCCGGCGGAAGAGATGAAAACCCGGTTCACAGCCCTCCACCGGGAGCGGTACGCCTTCACCATGGACGTGCCGGTCGTCGTCGAGGCCGTCTCCGTGGAGGCCGTCGGCACCGCCGGACCGCACGGGCCCGTCGTCGTCCCCACAGGGGCTTCCGAAAGCAGCCGCGAGGGCGCCCCGACGGCCCGCGCCACCCTCACCATGTACAGCGGCGGAGCGCCCGCCGACACCCCGCTGCACCGTCGCGAGGACCTTCGCCCCGGCGACACCGTCACCGGCCCCGCGATCCTCGCCGAGGCCGACGCCACCACCGTCGTCGACCCCGGCTGGGCCGCCACCGCCGCCGAAGGCGGCCACCTGCTGCTGCGCCGCGTCACCCCGCGCCCCCCGCGCACCGCCGCCGGCACCGACGTCGACCCGGTCCTCCTGGAGGTCTTCAACAACCTCTTCATGGCGATCGCCGAGCAGATGGGCGTGCGCCTGGAGAACACCGCCCACTCCGTCAACATCAAGGAACGCCTCGACTTCTCCTGCGCGCTCTTCGACCCCGAAGGCAACCTCATCGCCAACGCCCCCCACATCCCCGTCCACCTCGGCTCCATGGGCGAGTCCATCAAAGAGGTGCTGCGCCGCAACGAGGGCGGGCTGCGCCCCGGCGACGTGTACGCCATCAACGACCCGTACCACGGCGGCACCCACCTCCCGGACGTCACCGTCGTCACCCCCGTCTTCGACGACGACGGCACCGAGCTCCGCTTCCTCGTCGCCTCCCGCGGCCACCACGCCGAGATCGGCGGCATCACCCCCGGCTCCATGCCCGCCTTCAGCCGCACCGTCGACGAGGAGGGCGTCCTCTTCGACAACTGGCTCCTCGTCCGCGACGGCAGGTTCCGCGAGGCCGAGACCCGCGCGCTGCTCACCGGCGCCCCCTACCCCTCGCGGGACCCCGACACCAACCTCGCCGACCTGCGCGCCCAGATCGCCGCCAACGAGAAGGGCATCGAGGAACTCCGCAAGACCGTCGCCCAGTTCGGCCTCGACGTCGTCCACGCCTACATGCGGCACGTGCGCGCCAACGCCGAGGAGTCCGTGCGCCGGATCGTCGCCGGGCTCCACGACGGCTCCTGCCGATACGAGACCGACGGCGGCGCCGTCATCCGGGTCGCCGTCCGCGTCGACCGCGAGCAGCGCTCCGCCGTCCTCGACTTCACCGGCACCTCACCCCAGCAGGACGGCAACGCCAACGCGCCCACCTCCGTCGTCATGGCCGCCGTGCTCTACGTCTTCCGGACCCTGGTCGCCGACGACATCCCGCTCAACAGCGGCTGCCTGGAACCCCTCGACGTCCGCGTCCCGCCCGGCTCCATGCTCGCGCCCGCCCACCCCGCCGCCACCGTCGCCGGCAACGTCGAGACCTCCCAGGCCGTCACCGGCGCGCTCTACGCGGCCCTCGGCGTCCAGGCGGAGGGCTCCGGCACGATGAACAACGTCACCTTCGGCAACGAGCGCACGCAGTACTACGAGACCGTCGCCAGCGGCTCCGGCGCCGGCGACGGCTTCGACGGCGCCGACGCCGTCCAGACCCACATGACCAACTCCCGGCTCACCGACCCCGAGATCCTGGAGTGGCGCCACCCCGTCCGCGTCGACTCCTTCGCCGTCCGCGAGGACAGCGGCGGCCGCGGCCGCTGGCACGGCGGCGCGGGCGTCGAGCGCCGCATCCGCTTCCTGGAGCCCATGACGGTCGCCCTGCTCACCGGCCACCGCCGCGTCCCCCCGTACGGCATGGCGGGCGGCGAACCGGGCGCGCTCGGCGCCAACACCGTGGAGCGCGCCGACGGCACCGTCGACCGCCTCGACGGCGTCGACACGACCGACGTCGGCCCCGGAGACGTCCTCGTCGTCCGCACGCCCGGCGGCGGGGGCTACGGCCCGCCACCGCTGTGAACCGGGTTGTCAGCAGTACGGGACGAAGCGCACCACCGTCCCCGGCACCGCCTGCGCCGCTCGCGCCAGGTCCTCCTCCCGCACCACCGCGACCACCGGATAGCCGCCGGTCGTCGGATGGTCGGCGAGGAACACCACCGGACGCCCGTCCGGCGGCACCTGCACCGCACCCAGGGGCATGCCCTCGCTGGGCAGTTCGCCCGCCACGGCGCGCTCCAAGGCCGGGCCCTCGGTGCGCAGTCCGATGCGGTTGCTCGCCGCGGAGACCCGCCACGCGCGCGTGGACAGCGCCCGGAGGGCACCGGGCGTGAACCAGCGGTCGCGCGGCCCGAGCCGGACCCGCAGGACGAGTTCGTCCGGCGGGCCCGGCCACGGCGGAGCGTCGACCCGCCCCCGTACGGCCGGGTCCGCTCCCAGCGGCAGCACCACCCCGTCCGCCAGCGGCGCCGGCCCGAGGCCGGACAGCAGGTCGGTGGAGCGGCTGCCGAGCACCGGGTCGACGGCGATCCCGCCGCCGAACCCGACGTACGAGCGCAGCCCGCGCACCGCCGCGCCCACGTCGAGCAACTGCCCGGGCCCGACCCGTACCGGCGCGCCCCAGGCGGCCGGCCGCCCGTCCACGGTCACCGCACACGGCGCGCCGCCCACCACCACCGTCACCGCGCAGCGCGGCCGCACCGCGCAGCCGGTGAGCGTGGTCTCCAGGACGGCGCGGTCCTCGTCGTCGCCGAGCAGGCGGTTGACGAGCCGTACCGCGTCCGGGTCGAGCGCACCCGAGCGCGGCACCCCGAGATGGGCGTGGCCGGGGCGGCCCAGGTCCTGCACGGTGGTCAGCGCCCCGGCCCGTACGACGGCGAGCTCGCGGTCGGTCATCGGCCCGCCGCCGTGAAGCGCACCCGGGTGCCGGGGGAGAGCAGCGCGGCGGGCTCGCGGGCGGTGTCCCACAGAACGGCGTCCGTCGTGCCGACGATCTGCCAGCCGCCGGGCGAGGACCGCGGGTACACGCCCGTGTACGGCCCCGCGAGCGCGACCGACCCGGCCGGCACGGCGGTGCGCGGCGTGGCCCGGCGCGGCACCTCGTACCGCGCGCCGAGGCCCGTGAGATAGCCGAAGCCCGGCGCGAACCCGCAGAAGGCGACCCGGAACCCGGTCTCCGAGTGGATCCGCACCGCCGCCTCGACGGACACCCCCCACAGCGCGGCGACCTCGGCCAGATCCGGCCCGTCGTAGCGCACCGGCAGCTCCACGGACGCCGCCACGCGCGCGTGCCCCTCGGAAACCTTCCAGGAGCGCAGCTCGGCCGCCAGCCGCTCCGGTGCGGCCACCCCGTCCAGGAGCACGGTCCGGGCCGCCGGCACGATCTCCCGTACGCCGGGCAGCACGCCCTCCGCCCGGCGGCGCAGCAGCTCCGCGTGGAACGCCTCCGTGGCCTCGTCGCTCGCCAGCTCGACGAGCAGCCCGTGCTCGCCGACCCGGAACACCTCCCGCGCCCTCACGCGAACGCCTCCACCACGACCCCGGCGGACTCCAGGGCGGACCGCACCCGCCGGGCCAGGTCCACGGCGCCGGGCGTGTCGCCGTGCAGGCACAGCGAGCGCGCCCGTACGGCCACCGCCTGCCCGCAGTGGGCCGTGACCGTCCCGAACCGGGCCATCGACACGGACCGTTCGACGACCTGGTCGGCGTCGTGCAGCACGGCGCCCTCCCGGTCCCGTGGCAGCAGGGTGCCGTCGGCCCGGTAGGCGCGGTCGCCGAACGCCTCGCCGACCACCGGCAGTCCGGCCTTCACGGCGGCCTCGTGGAGCCGGGAGCCGGGCAGCCCGAGGACGGGCAGGCCGGCGGCGCCCGAGGCGAGCAGCACCCCGTCGACGACCGCCGCCGCCTGCTCCTCGTCGCGCACCACCCGGTTGTAGAGCGCCCCGTGCGGCTTCACATAGGCCACCGTGGAGCCGGCCGCGCGGGCGAACACCTCCAGGGCACCGATCTGGTACGCCACTTCCGCCGCCAGCTCCGCCGCCGGCACGTCCATGGCGCGCCGCCCGAAACCGGCCAGGTCGCGGTAGGAGACCTGGGCTCCGATCCGTACGCCGCGCTCCGCCGCCAGCTCGCAGACGCGCCGCATGGTGGCCGCGTCGCCGGCGTGGAAGCCGCAGGCCACGTTGGCGCTGGTGACCACCGAGAGCAGTCGCTCGTCGTCGGTCAGCGTCCAGCGGCCGAAGCCTTCGCCGAGGTCGGCGTTGAGGTCGATCGAGTCCCGGGTCATTCAGGCAATGTAAGGATCGTTCAACAATCCGACAAGAGTCGGGTCCGCGATGTAAGAAAGGCACCATGGACGGAACCGGCGAACTCCACGAGGACCGCGCCCTGCTGGGCCGCACCAGCACGGCGGAACGGGTCGCCGACATCCTGCGCAGCCGCATCGCCGAAGGCTTCTTCGCACCCGGCACCCGGCTCTCCGAGGAGGGCATCTGCGGCGCGCTCGGCGTCTCCCGCAACACCCTGCGCGAGGCGTTCCGGCTGCTCACGCACGAACGGCTGCTCGTCCACCGGCTCAACCGGGGCGTCTTCGTCCGGGTCCTCACCGTCGACGACGTCGACGACATCCACCGCACCCGGCGGCTCGTCGAGTGCGCCGTGGTGCGCGGCCTCGGCGAGCCGCCGTACCCGGTCGACGAGCTCGCCGCCGCCGTCGCCGCGGGCGAGCGCGCGGCCGCCGCCGGGGACTGGACGGGCGTCTCCACCGCCAACATCCACTTCCACCGCGAACTCGTCGCCCTGGCCGGCAGCGCCCGCGCCGACGAACTGATGCGGGGCGTGCTCGCCGAACTCCGGCTCGCCTTCCACGCCCTGGACGACCCCCGCGGACTCCATGAGCCCTATCTCGCCCGAAACCGGGAGATTCTGGACGAATTGCAGGCGGGTCGGCGCGACCGGGCGGAACGGCTCCTCGCCCGCTACCTCGACGACTCCCGCACGCTGATCACGGACGCGTACGCCAAGGCGGTGGACGAGCGGGGAAAGTGACGAGGCTCACGGGTGCGCGACGGGGCGGCGCGCGGGCCGGGGCCGTGACCCGGGCCGTATAAGCGCCGTTTCGACCGTTGTCAGTGCGAGGACCTAATCTGTGCACCGTGACTTCGCCTGCCTCGACGGACCTCGCTCCGCCCCAGCTCAGCGCGGGGCCGCGCCCCGCGCAGGGCCCGGCCGCCGACGAAGGGCTCGCGCGGCGGCTGCGCGCGCTCGCGTGCACCGCCCCGCTGCACGACCTGGACGTGCGCAAGGCGAACCTGGCCGGCGAGTACTCGGTCTACGCGATGGCCGAGGTCGCCCTCGCCGCGATCGACCTGGTCACGCTCAACATGGACTTCGACACCGGCGCCGACCACGAGCAGATAATCGCCAGGCTGCTGCCCCGCGTCGCCGCCCAGGCCCCCGAGCGCCCCGCCGCCGAGCACGAGCGGGTCGCCCGCTGGGTGCTGGAGAACCTGATCAACGTCGGCAGCGTCGACCGCGGCTTCCGCGCCGTCTACGGCACCTTCGGCGCCGACGGCGTCTACACCCGCCGTGACTACGACTTCAAGCTCGTCGAAGAGGTCCCCGGCTACGGCGGCGGGGTCTATCTGCGCACCACCGACGAGGCCGTCAACGTGCTGGTCGGCGCCCTCGACACCGACGTCACCAGCGCCCAGATCGCCGCCGAGGTCAAGCTGGAGGTCCTGATCAGCCGGGGCCGCCTCGCCGACGCCCAGCTCGCCGCCGAGCAGGCCCGCTACCGGACCGTGCAGTACGCGGAGACCCTCCGCCGCACCCTGGAGGCCACCCGGCGCAACGTCCGCGCGGTCGACTGGCTCAACGCCGTGCCCGACATGATCGCCGAGGCGCTCGACCACGTGGCCGACCGCTACCGCCACGAGAACGCGATCCTCACCAACATCCGCAAGGCCCGCGACGAGGCCGAGGACCAAGAGCACAAGCGGCGCGCCGCCGAGCTCGTCGACATCGTCAAGGACTGCATCCGGCGCCACACCCAGCTCCAGTCCCGCCTCCTGGAGGCCGGACCGCTCTTCCGCGCCGAACAGGACCGGCAGGCGTTCGCCACGCCGACCGTCTACACCGGGCTCGACCTGTACGGGCAGCTGGTGGCCCCGATCCTGCCCCTCCCCGTCGAGCAGGCCACCCGGGTCACCGACGCCTTCTTCGCCCACGGCACCGGACTGCGCACCCCCGCCGCCGTCCGCGTCACCGACCTCGTCGACCTGCTCCTCACCCCGCCCGTGGAGCGCCAGCACCTCGGCGCCGAGATGCCCGAGCCGGACCTGATCGCCACCCCCGACGACAGCCGCTTCAGCGAGGAGCAGCTGGCCACCGCGATGGAACTGCTCGACCTGGAGCACGACGCCCCGCGCCGGCTCTCCGGCCTCCTCGCCGACGCCCGCCGCCTCGACCCGGACCTGCCCTACCTCGTCGCCCTGCTCGCCGTGCACGCCGCCAGCCCGCCGGTCGGCACCGCCTACCGCCAGGGCGAGGAGCGCCTCCTCTTCGCCGTCGACGACGGCACCCCCCTCGACGACCCCGAGTTCGGCGGCGCCGACCTCATCGTCGGCACCGCCCTCCTCGACGCCGTGGGCATGGCCGCCGACCGCACGGAGGCCACGTGACACCGCCCGGCCCGCAGGACGAGACGGCGCAGGACGAGACGGCGCAGGACGAGACACGGGCGGACGAGACGTTGACGGACGGAACCCCGGCGGGCGAGGCACCGCAGGACGAGAATCCGGCGGACGCGACCCCGGCGGTCGAGAGCCTCTCGGACGCGTCCGCCGCCGACGCGACCTCCTCCAACGCGACTTCCCCCGACGCGACCGCCCCCGACGCGTCCGCCGCCGACGCGACCCCGGCCGTCCCGCCCCGACCCGTCCCCGGCCCCCGCGTGGCCCATGTGACCGTCGGCCGGCCGAGTGCGGGCGACGCGGTGGCGGAGCCGGTGCCCGGCGACGGGCCCCGGGTGCGCGGCGTCGACGTCCGCACCCCGGCCGCGCCCGCCCCGCGGGCCTTCGTGCGGCCCGTACCGCTGCCGCGGAACCAGCGGCCCGCGGCCGAGCCGGCCGCCACCGCGCCGCCCGTCACCGTGACGCCCGTACGACTGCCCCTGCCCGCCCCCGCCCCCGCCCCCGCCCCCGACACCGAGTCACCGAACCGCCGCACCGAGGAGCCCCAGCCGTGAGCGAACACCACGTCGAGCACACCGACGCGTGGAGCGAGCCGGAGGCCCCGCAGACGCCGGCCGCGGCCCCGGCGGCGCTCACCCCCGCCGACGCGGCCGACGCCGCCCGGCTCGTGGCGTTCGGGCTGCAGCCCAAGCTGCTGCCCGCCCGTGACGCCGAGTACGGCGAACTGCTCCGCCGCTACCGCGAGGACCCCGGCTTCGCGCGGCTCGCCGACGCCGTCGCCACCGGCCTCGGCCTGGTCGTCCTGGAGGTCTCCCCGCGCGCCGGCATGGCCGTGACCGCCGCCGAGGACTCCGTCTTCGCCGTGCGCATGGGCGACTACGCCCGCCGCGCCTCCACCGACTCCGCCGACCGCTTCCTGCACGGCCTCGCCCACCTCGCCGTCGCCACCATGGCCTTCCCGCGCCCCGAGGACCTCGCCGACGACGGCTACATCGGCCGGCTCACCGTCAACGGCGTCGACGCCTTCGTCCGCCAGGCGTGCCGCCGCCTCGAAGAGCGCGCCGAACAGCAGGGCGAGAACACCGACCCGGAGACCGACGCCCCCGGCCTGGAGGCCGCCTGGCGGATCTACGCCCGGCGCAGCTCCACCGGCGCCACCAAGGACGCCCGCCGCCTGGCCGGTTCCACCACCGGCATCGTCGGCAAGGCCGTCGCCTTCCTCACCGACTCCGGCTTCCTCCAGCGCACCGGTGACGAGTCCGGCGGCTCCTACCGCACCACCGCCCGCTACCAGCTCCAGGTCCGCGACATGGCCGGCAGCGCCGCCATGGCCGAACTCCTCGAACTCGGCGTGGTCCCCGTCAGCGACGGCTCCGCGACCCTCCTGCCGCCGCCCGAGGGCGACGACCTGGAGCTCGCCGCCGACGCCGGCCTGCCCTTCCACGCGTAACAGCGCCCCGCGTAACGGCGCCCCGCGCAACCGCCCCGCGTAACCGACCACTCCCAGCACGAGAGTCCGCCGCAATGTACGAGCTGTCCCGGGTCCGCCTCTACTCCATCGGCCCGGCCGGTGCCCGCTACGCCGACACCGTCCTCGACCTGCGCGGGGTCGGCGGGCCCGTGCCCCACCCCGCGCCCACCCAGGCGGAGTTCTTCGAGGAGGAGCCGGTCGGCCCGCCGCGCCGCCCCGCCCCCGCCGGCGTGCTCTTCCTGGAGAACGGCGGCGGCAAGTCCGTCCTGCTCAAGCTGATCTTCTCGGTCATGCTCCCCGGCCACCGCAACACCCTCGGCGGCGCCAGCTCCGGCGTGCTGCGGAAGTTCCTGCTCGCCGACGACTGCGGCCACGTCGCCCTGGAGTGGCAGCACACCCTCACCGGCGAGCTCGTCGTCGTCGGCAAGGTCAGTGAGTGGCGCGGCCGCCAGGTCTCCAACGACCCGCGCAAGTTCGCCGAGGCCTGGTACTCCTTCCGCCCCGGCCCCGGGCTCAGCCTCGACAACCTGCCCGTCGCCGAGGCCACCTCCGTCCGTCCGCCCGTCGAGGGCGCCTCCGGCGCCACCGGCCGGCGCCGCACCATGAAGGGCTTCCGCGACGCCCTCACCGAGGCCGGCAAGGCGTACCCGCACCTGGAGGTCTCCTGGGAGGAGATCCACGACCGCTGGAACGAGCACCTCGGCGACCTCGGCCTCGACCCCGAACTCTTCCGCTACCAGCGGGAGATGAACGCCGACGAGGGCGAGGCCGCCGGCCTCTTCGCGGTCAAGAAGGACTCCGACTTCACCGACCTGCTGCTGCGCGCCGTCACCGACACCCGCGACACCGACGGCCTCGCCGACCTCGTCAGCGGCTTCGGCAACAAGCTCGGCCGGCGCGCCGAACTCACCGCGGAACGCGACTTCACCGCCGGCTCCGTCGACCTCCTGGGCCGCATCGTCGAGGCCGCCGAGACCCGCGCCCGCGCCCGCGACGTGCACGCCGGCGCCGAGCGCCGCACCCGCACCCTCGCCCGCCGGCTCACCGCCCGCGCCGGCGAGGAACGCGGCCGCGCCGCCGAGCTCGCCCAGCAGGTCACCTCCGCCGCGCACGCCGTCTCCGACGCCGAGGCCGCGCGCGGCCGCGCCTCCCTGGTCGCCGCCGAACTCGCCTACCGGCACGCCTCGCTGGCCCTCGCCGCCGCCGAGAAGGGCGCCGCCGCGCAGCGCCGCGAGCTCATCGACGCCCGTACCCTGCACTCCGCCTGGCAGGCCGCTGAGTCCGTGCTCCGCCACCGCGCCGCGAGCGACCGCTCCGCGCGCGTCGCGGCCGCCATCCGCGAGGCCGAGCGGGACGCCGCCCCGGCCCTCGCCGCCCGCGCCAAGGCCGCCGCCGACCTCGTCCGGGCCCTCGCCTCCGCCGCCGAGGAGGGCGAGCGGCACGCCGCCGAGGAGGAGGAGCGCTCGGCCGCCCTCCAGGAGGCGGGCGAGACCGCCCACCGCGACGCCACCGCCGCCGCCACCGAGGCCCAGCGGGCCCGCAGCGAGGCCGGCCACCTGCGCCAGCGGCTCGCCGAGGTCGAGCAGGAGACCGCCGAGGCCGTCCGGGCCGGCTGGCTCGACGACACCGCGCCCGACGCCGACCCGGCCCGTGCCGCGCTCGCCGCCAGCGACGCCGAGAAGACCACCGTCGCCGCCTGGGACGCGGCCCGCGAGGCCGCCCGCGCCGCCACCGAGCGCGCCCGCGAGGCAGCCGCCGCCGAATCCCGCGCCGAACTCGCCGCCGCCCGCGCGTCCGACGCGGCGGAGGCCGCCGAGAACGCCTACGACGCCGAGCGCCGCGCCGCCGAGTCCCTGGCCGCCGACCCGCGCCTGGCCGAACTGCTCTCCCTGCCCGGTGCGACGCCGGGCACCGGCGGCTCGGCGCTGCCCGGTCAGCGGTCCGCCGCATCGGGCGCCGGCTCCGCGGCCGGCGGCGGTGCCTCGGACGGTTCCGGCTCCGCGGCCGGCACCACGGCCGCCGGTGCGCCCGCCGCCGGCGCGGCCTTCGGCCTCGCGGCCGACTCCGAGCCCGCGGTCCGAGGGGCCCTCACCGTCACCGAGTTCGACCGCACCGCCGACGACCTGCGCGCCCTGCTCGACCAGTCCATCGCCTCCGCCGAGCGCCAGCTCTTCGACCTGCGCACCGCCGCCGCCGACGACAACCGCATCCTCGGCGCCCTCGGCGACGGCGGCCTGCTGCCGCCCGGCCCCGACGTCCTCGCCACCGTCGAGTACCTCGGCGAGCACGGCATCCCGGCCCTCCCCGGCTGGCGCTACCTGGCCCAGGCCGTCGACCCGGCCGACCACGCGGCCGTCCTCGCCGCCCGCCCCGAGCTGGTCGACGGCGTCGTCATCACCGACCCCGTCTCGTACACCCGCGCCCGCGAGGTGCTCGGCGGCGCCGCACTGCTGCCCCGCTCCACCGTCGCCGTCGGCACCGCCGCCGCCCTGCTCGCCCCGGTGCCCGCGCCGGAGAGCGGGCAGGAGACGGACGTCTTCCTCGTCCCGCCGAACCCGGCCATGCACGACGAGCACGCCGCCGACGAGGAGCGCCAGACGCTGCGCGCCCGCGCCGCCGCCCGCGACGAGGAGATCCGCGCCCTCGCCGCCCGGCTCACCGGCGACCGCTCGCTGGCCGCCCGCATCGGCGCCTGGCGCGCCGACTGCCCGCCGGGCATGCTCGCCGAGCTCGCGGCCGCCGCCGCCACCGCCCGCACCGCCGCCGAGGCCGCGATCGCCGCGCTGGCCGAGGCCCGTACGGTACGGGCGGAGGCCGACGAGGCCGCCGCCGACGCCACCCGGGTGCGCGACGAGCGCCAGGAGGCCGCCCAGCGCGCCCGCCGCGCCGCCGACGCCCTCGCCGGCCTCGCGTTCCGGCTCCGCGAGCGCTCCGCCTGGCAGGCGAAGCTCCGCGAACTCGCCGACGAGGCCGCCGAGTCCGAGGCCCGCGCCCAGACCTGCCTGGAGCGCGCCCGCGCCGCCGACGAGGACCGCCGCGCCGCCCAGCGCGCCGCCGACGACGCCCACCGCACCGCTCGCGCGCTGCGCGCCGAGCGCGCCGAGATCGCCGGCGCCCCCGAGAACCTCCCGGAGGAGGACGCCGACGCCCCGCGCGCCGCGCTCCCCACCCTCCGTGAGGCGTACCGCGCCGCCTCCCAGGTGTACGAGAAGGTCGGCGTCGGCGCCGACCTGCGCGCCGAGCAGGCCCGCGCCGAGAGCGACGAGTCCGCCGCCCTCGCCGAGCTCGACCGGCTCACCAACAAGGTCCGCACCCGCGCCGAGCAGCTGCTGGAGTCCACCGACGGCGCCGACGGCCCGTCCCGGCAGGCCGCCGCCGCCCGCGCGGAGGCCCTGGTCCAGAAGCTGGAGACGCGCACCTCCGAGGCGAGCGAGAAGCTCGGCCGGCTGCGCGGCGAGGCCGAGCGCCTCGCGCCCGAGGACGGCGAGGCGCACACCGAGCTGCCCGAGGAGCTCATCCCGGCCGACGCCGAGCACGCCCAGACCCTGCTCCGGACCGCCACCGCCGAACTCGGCGCCCGCACCGACGCCCTGGAGGCCGCGCGCGCCGCCCACGCCGGACTGCTCCAGGCCCATCGGGCCGCCGAGGACGCCGCCGGCGGCTTCGACGAGACCGCGGCGCTCCTTCGCGACCTGCTCCGCGACCACACGGAGGAGGAGCAGGACGAGCCCGAGCCGTACCCCGGCCCGCTCGCCGAGGCCCGCGACTCGGCTGCCGAGGCCCGCCGTTCGCTGCGCGGCTGCGCCGCCGAGCTGTCGGCCGCCGACGCCGCCGTCCGCGAGGCCGGCGACATCCTCGTCCGGCACGCCAACTCCAACCGCTTCGAGCAGGTCCGCACCCCGGCCCGGCAGCAGATCCGCGAACTGCCCGCCGCCGCGCTGCCGGAGCACGCCGCCAAGTGGGCCGAGGCGTTCGCGCCCCGGCTGCGGGTGCTCACCGACGAGCTGGCCCAGCTGGAGCGCAACCGCGACTCGATCGTCGACCGGCTGCGCGGGCTCGTCGAGTCCTCACTCGCCACGCTGCGCTCCGCCCAGCGCCTCTCCCGGCTGCCCGAGGGCCTGGGGGAGTGGTCGGGCCAGGAGTTCCTGCGCATCCGCTTCGAGGAGCCCGACCAGGCCACGCTCACCGAGCGGCTGGGCGAGGTGATCGACGAGGCCACCCGCGCCGCCGTGAAGAAGAACTCCGACCTGCGCCGCGACGGCATGTCCCTGCTGCTCCGCGGCGTCCAGGCGGCGCTCGAACCGCGCGGCATCGCCGTCGAGATCCTCAAGCCGGACGCGGTGCTGCGCGCCGAGCGCGTCCCCGTCGGGCAGATGGGCGACGTCTTCTCCGGCGGCCAGCTGCTCACCGCCGCCATCGCCCTCTACTGCACGATGGCCGCGCTCCGCTCCAACGACCGCGGCCGCGACAAGCACCGGCACGCCGGCACCCTGTTCCTCGACAACCCCATCGGCCGCGCCAACGCCACGTACCTCCTGGAACTCCAGCGGGCCGTGTCCGACGCGCTCGGCGTCCAGCTGCTCTACACGACCGGCCTGTTCGACACCACGGCCCTCGCCGAGTTCCCGCTGGTCATCCGGCTGCGCAACGACGCCGACCTGCGGGCGGGCCTGAAGTACATCAGCGTCGAGGAGCACCTGCGGCCGGGCCTTCCGCAGCCGAGCGCGGAGGGCGAGACCATCCACGGCGAGATCACGGCGACCCGGATGTTCCGCCGCACCCCGGTGGAGGCGGCCGCCTCGGCTGAGGAGTGACGAGGGCTCAGCGCTTCCCGGGGAACGCGGCACGCACCGCGGATCCCCGGGAGACGACCGCGACGGCGACGACCGGCAGCATGCAGACCACCTGCGTCGCCGCGTACCAGAGCGGGCAGACACCCGGGATCAGGTCCACGCCGACGATCGCGACCGGCAGGACGACGGAGACCTGGCTCACCCGCTCGTAGGACCGCCGCGAGCCCCGCGAGGCGGCGACGGCCTGCCGGTGGAGCACGACGGCGACCAGCGGCAGCAGCACCGCCCTGATCCACATGAAGGCGTTGACCGAGTGGCCGGTGCCCGCGAGGACGACGACGCCGACGAGACCGGCGGTGGCGAGCGCGCCGTAGAGCGCGAGGCAGCGCCTGACGGTGGCGAAGGCGCTGGTGACGGCGGGCTGTCCGGCGGTGATGTTCGTGTTCGTGTCGGTTTCCATGCCGACGACGCTACGAAGCGGGCGCAGGACCCGGTATCGGCCTGGACCCACGACCGGGTGGGGCCGGCCCCACTCCCCGGCCGAGCGGGCCACGGGCGGGCCCCGCGCGGTGCACAGTGGATCCACTGATCGGCATCGCGACGGGGAGAGCCATGGGACAGCTGGGCGCGTGGGCGGCACGGGCAGGCGTGGGATTCGTACGAGCCTGCGTCGTCGCGGCGGTGACCCTGCCCGTCCCGGCCGTGTGGGCCGCCGCCGTGGCCCTCGGCATCCACGGGGGAGCGGCCAACCCCTGGTCCTGGCTGCTGCCGCTCGTGCTGGTGGCCGTGGGCACCTTCGCCCTGTCCCGGCCGGTCTGCCGCGCGGTCCGCTTCCTCGTCGCGCGCTGGACCGGCACCGTCGTCCCCGACGGCTATCTGCGGGCGGCGCCGGTGACGCGGCTGTCCACCGGCTTCTGGTGGAACGGCTTCTCGTACGAGCGCACCCGCCGCGACGCCCTCATGGACCAGAGGCTACGGCTCCGCCTGCGCGACCCGGCCGTCTGGCGCGACGTCCGCTTCACCGCCCTCGCGCCCTGTACGGCGGGACTGGTCGCGGCCCTCCCGCCGGCCGGGCTGACTGCGGCCGTCCTCGGGCTCACCCGGCCGGAGCCCGCGGCCCGGCTCGCCGGAGCGCTCGGCCTGCTCCTGGCCGTCGGCTCCGCCCCGTACGCCTGGCGGCCCGTCCGGCCGGTCGCCGTCCGCTTCCTGCGCCCCTCCCGGGCGATGGCCCTCGCCGAGCGGGTCGACGAACTGACGGCCCAGCGCGCCGACGTGACGGTCGCGCAGGCCGCCGAGCTGCGCCGTATAGAGCGGGACCTGCACGACGGAGCCCAGGCCCGGCTGGTCGCGCTCGGGCTCTCCCTGGCGACTGCCGAGAGGCTGATGGCGACCGACCCCGAGCGGGCCAGGGCCCTCATGCGGGACGCCCGGGCCGGCGCGACCGCCTCGCTCGCCGAGCTGCGCGAGCTCGTCCGGGGGATCAGCCCGCCCGTACTGAACGAGCGGGGGCTGGTCGACGCGGTCCGCGCGCTCGCCCTGGACGTCCCTCTCGACGTGACCGTCACCGCGACCTTCGCCGAGGGCCCGGCGAATGACCCGCACCGCCTGGAGCCGCCCGTCGAGTCCGCCGTCTACTTCGGCGTCGCCGAGCTGCTGACCAACGCCGTGAAGCACGCCCGGGCCGGGCGCGCCCGCGTCACGCTCACCCGCGACGACCACGGCGTCGTCGCCGAGGTCGAGGACGACGGGCGCGGCGGCGCCGACGCGCGGCCCGGCGGCGGCCTCGACGGACTGCGCCGCCGCCTCGCGGTGTTCGACGGCACTCTGGAGATCACCAGCCCCGCCGGCGGTCCGACCCGTGTCAGGATGGCGGTGCCATGCGCGTACTCGTAGCCGAAGACCTCTACCTCCTGCGGGACGGACTCGTCCGCCTGATCGAGGCGTTCGGGCACGAGGTGGTCGCCACCGCGGCCACCGGGCCCGAGACGCTCGACGCGCTGCGGACCTGGCGGCCCGACGTGTCCGTCATCGACGTCCGCATGCCGCCGGCCCAGGCCGACGAGGGCCTGCGGGCGGCCCTCACGGCCCGCGCCGAGATCCCCGGACTGCCGGTCCTGATCCTCTCCCAGCACGTCGAGCAGTTGTACGCCCGTGAGTTGCTCGCCGACGGTTCCGGGGGCGTCGGCTATCTGCTGAAGGAGAGCGTGTTCGACGCCGACCAGTTCATCGACGCCCTGGAACGCGTCGCGGACGGCGGGACCGCCCTGGATCCGGCCGTGATCGCGAAACTGCTGTCCGGCGGCGCCCCGGACCGCGGCCTGCAGCGGCTGACCGAGCGCGAGCACGCCGTGCTCGGCCTGATGGCCGAGGGACTGTCCAACCAGGCCATCGCCCGTCGCCTCTTCCTCAGCGAGGGCTCCGTGGGCAAGTACACGACCTCGCTCTTCGGCAAGCTGGGCATCACGGACGACGACAACAGCAACCGTCGCGTCCGCGCGGTCCTCACATACCTGGAGAACAACTAGGAGCTGTCGGGCGGGAGTCCGGCTAGGCCGCCTCCGACAGCGCCCCCGCCTCGGCGGTCCGTCCGGCGGCCCGCTCCTCCTTGCGGCGCTGGCGCCGCGGCTTGCGTTCCGCGCTGCTCGGCTCCGACACGACCCCGTTGCGCTGCCGCCACACCTGGCGGGTGATCCACACGTCGAGCACGCTCCAGGTCGTCACCACCGTGCCCGCCACCGCCGCGACGGTCGCCGGGAACGCGATCCACGATCCGGTGACCGAGCAGAAGAACGCCACCGTCGCCAGGATCAGCGTCACCGAGGTCAGCAGCACGGCCCGGACCGCGGCCGTGCGCACGGGATCGGGCATCCGGCGCCGGCCCTTCTCGTCCTCCACCCACAACTGCCGCACCGGCCGCGCCTCGTGCTCCATCGCGCTGTCACTCCCCACCACCGAACGTCTTCAGAGCGGCTGCCCGTCTTCGGCCGCTTTACACGGACACAACCCTCCCCGGTACAGAATGACGCACGAGGGTGGGAAAAGGTTTCGCCGGGGTCCTCGTCGCCCGGTCGACGCGTGCGAGCGGAACGAACAATTCCAGCCATCTGTCCGGGTACGGAAAATGCCGGACTGTCACCGGACTGTCAGGTGTCCTACACCACACTCGCGGAACCCAACTCCCCGAATACCGGGACATCTCATGATCAACACTCACTCGACCGGCTGAAAATCGTCCGGACGTGTCTTCGAGATGGCTGTGATGCAGTAGTAGGCTCGCGCCGCCGTTTAGTTGAAGCCGAAGATTGACGCCGCGTGTTGACCCCACGTGTTGACGCCGGTCGCGACGATGTGAGGAGCCTCCGCGGCCGCGGAGGCCGAGCTGGGGGAGGCCATGCGCTTTCGCGGGAAGTCCATCCGCCGGAAGATCGTGGCACTGCTGCTCGTGCCGCTCGTCTCCCTCACCGGTCTGTGGGGCTTCGCGACGGTACTCACCGGCCGGGAGGCCCGTCAGCTCCTCGACGTCGGCTACATCGTCAAGAAGATCGGCTACCCGATCGAGGACACCGCGCGCGTCATCCAGAAGGAGCGCCGCCAGTCCCTCGTCTACCTCGCCGACCCCCGCGCCGCCGAGGCCATGACCCGGCTGCGCGAACAACGCGAGGCCACCGACCGGCAGATCGCCCTCATCCGCCGCAACGCCGCCGAACCCGGCGTCAAGGGCGACATGGACCCGACCACCGCCCGGCGGCTCGCCACCGTCCTCGACGGCCTCGACGGACTCTCCGCGCTGCGCCGCTCCGTCGAGAACCGCAGCATCGGCCGGATGCAGGCCCTCGACTTCTACAGCCGGCTCGTCGACCCCTGCTACAGCCTCCTGCTCAGCCTCCACGCGCTGGAGAACGTGGAGATGGACAAGCAGGGCCGCGCCCTCGTCGGCATCACCCGCGCCCGCGAACTCCTCTCCCGCGAGGACGCCCTCGCCGTCTCCGCGCTCATCGCCGAACGCGTCACCGCCGAGGAGGTCCGCACCCTCACCGACCTCGTCGCCGGCCGCAAGCTGCTCTACGAGACCAACCTGGAGATCCTGCCGGCCTCCGAGCGCGACCGCTTCGAGCAGTACTGGGCCAGCGCCGACACCGCGCCGCTGCGCAAGGCGGAGGAGTCGCTCATCGACGCCGGCGCCACCGACCACCCGCGCGCCATCTCCGCCGAACGCTGGCAGCAGCAGGCGACCCCCGTCCTCGACGCCCTCGCCCACGACAACACCGCGGCCGGCGACCGCTATCAGGAGCGCGTCGAACCCGTCGCGTACAACGTGCTGATCAAGGCCGGCATCGCCGGCGTCCTCGGCTTCGTCGCCCTCTTCGTCTCGGTCATCGTCTCCGTCCGCATCGGCCGCGAACTCGTCCGCGACCTGCGCCGGCTGCGCAAGGAGGCCCAGGAGGTCTCCGGCGTCCGCCTGCCCAGCGTCATGCGCCGCCTCGCCGCCGGCGAACCCGTCGACGTCGAGACCGAAGTGCCCCACCTGCGGTACGAGGAGGACGAGGTCGGGCAGGTCGGCCAGGCCCTCAACACCCTCCAGCGCGCCGCCGTCGAGGCCGCCGTCAAGCAGGCCGACATGCGCCGCGGCGTCTCCGAGGTCTTCGTCAACCTGGCCCGCCGCAACCAGGTCCTGCTGCACCGCCAGCTCACCCTGCTCGACACCATGGAACGGCGCACCGAGGACACCGACGAACTCGCCGACCTGTTCCGGCTCGACCACCTCACCACCCGTATGCGCCGGCACGCCGAGGGCCTGGTGATCCTCTCCGGCGCCGCCCCCTCCCGCCAGTGGCGCAAGCCCGTCCAGCTGATGGACGTGGTCCGCGCCGCCGTCGCCGAGGTCGAGGACTACGAGCGCATCGAGGTCCGCCGGCTGCCCCGGCTCGGCGTCGGCGGCCCCGCCGTCGCCGACCTCACCCACCTCATCGCCGAACTCCTGGAGAACGCGACCGTGTTCTCGCCCCCGCACACCGCGGTCCAGGTGCTCGGCGAGCGCGTCGCCAACGGCTTCACCCTGGAGATCCACGACCGCGGCCTCGGCATGAACCCCGACGCCCTGCTCGACGCCAACCTCCGGCTCGCCGAGACCCCCGAGTTCGAGCTCTCCGACACCGACCGCCTCGGCCTCTTCGTGGTCAGCCGGCTCGCCCAGCGGCAGAACGTCCGGGTCTCGCTGCAGCCCTCGCCGTACGGAGGCACCACCGCGGTCGTCTTCATCCCGGCCGCGCTGCTCACCGACGCCCCCGAGACGCAGGGCGCGGGCTTCCGCCTGGACCGCAAGAACCTCGACCGCGCGAATGCCGAGAGCGGGCACGGCGCCGGGCCGGACGTGCTGCCCAGCCGGCGCCCCGCGCTCACCAAGGTGCCGAGCCCGGCCCTGGACGGTCCCGTCGAGCTCGAACCGCCGCTCGGCAGCGACGCCTTCGACGAGCTGCTCGGCGGGGCGGACGACCTCCTCGACACCGACAGCGAGCGCGGCGGCCTGTTCCGGGCGCGCGAGCACCGCCGCCGCGGCGACCAGCACCGGCCCCACCCGACCGCGGCCGGCGAGTCGGCCGACGACGTCGGCCCGCTGCCCCGCCGCCGCCCGCCGACGCTCGTCGTCGACCACGGCCGCCGCCTCGACGAGCCGGGCGGCCGGTCGCCCGCCGGTTCCGGCACCCCGGGCGTCCCCGGCCCCGAGGACACGATGGAGCTGGCCCGCGTCCGCCCCGCGCCCACGCTCGTCCCCGTACCTGGACCGGCCCTGGGATCGGGACCGGGGAAGGCAACGGCACCGGCGCCGGGACCGAAGGAGGGACCGGCCCCGTTCGCCGGGCTGCCCCGCCGTGTCCGCCAGGCCAGCCTCGCGCCCCAGCTGCGCGAGAGCGGCGAACGGACCGGCGAGCAACCGCTCCCGGCCGCCGGCCCCGCCGAGCCCGACTCCTTCGAGCGCGACGCCGAGGAGGTGCGCAGCCGGATGGCCGCCATGCAGCGCGGCTGGCAGCGCGGCCGGCGCCGCAACGCAGAACCGGCCTCATCGGCCTCACCGGCCACACCGGCCTGCCCGGCGGGACCGGACACCGCGGGACCGGGCACGGCGGGACCCGGCACGAAGGGCTCCGGGACGACGGGGTCCGGGACGACGGGGTCCGACGTCACGGCACCGGGCACGACGCCGCCGGGCTCGACGGCAGCCGGCACGACCGCGGCCGACACGACAGCGCCAGGAACGACAGCACCAGGAACGACACCCGAGGGGGACGGTCGATGACCGCACCGAACGCCGCAGCACCGCACAGCTCCACCCACGGCAACGGGGAGCTGAACTGGCTCCTCGACGAACTGGTCCAGCGCGTCGGCTCCATCCGCAAGGCCCTGGTGCTCTCCAGCGACGGCCTGCCCACCGGCGCCTCCCAGGACCTCACCCGCGAGGACGGCGAGCACCTCGCCGCCGTCGCCTCCGGCTTCCACAGCCTGGCCAAGGGCGTCGGACGCCACTTCGAGGCGGGCAGGGTCCGGCAGACCGTCGTCGAGCTGGAGGACGCCTTCCTCTTCGTCACCGCCGCCGGTGACGGCAGCTGCCTCGCCGTGCTCGCCGACGCCGACTCGGACGTCGGCCAGGTCGCGTACGAGATGACCCTCATGGTCAAGCGGGTCGGTGCCCACCTCACCACGGCGCCCCGGTCCGGGCTGCCCACCGGAGGATGAGTAGGGGGGACGGCATGAGTGACGGCATGAGAGGCGCGGACCGGTCCCACGAGGACCCGGCACGCCACTGGTACGACGACGACGCGGGCCCGGTGGTCCGCCCGTACGCCATGACCCGCGGCCGCACCAGCGCCGCGGGCCAGCACCGGATGGACCTGATCGCGGTGGTCGTGCCCGAACCGGCGGCCGACGACCCCGGCCGCGACCAGACGCTGTCCCCCGAGCACGTGGATATCGTCGAACGCTGCTCCGAGCAGCCGCAGTCGATCGCCGAACTCGCCGCCGGACTCGACCTCCCCGTAGGGGTGGTACGGGTCCTCGTCGGCGACCTCGTCGACGACCAGCTCGTCCATGTGACCCGCCCCGTTCCGCCGGCCGAACTGCCGGACGTGAGCATCCTTCGCGAGGTGATCAATGGCCTTCGGGCGCTCTAGCACCAGCCGCACCCACCCGCCGGTCGAGCCGATGACCCTGAAGATCCTCGTCGCGGGTGGCTTCGGGGTCGGCAAGACCACACTGGTGGGCGCGGTCAGCGAGATCCGGCCGCTGCGGACCGAGGAGGTCCTCACGGAGGCGGGCCGGCCGGTCGACGACCTGCACGGCGTCGAGAACAAGTCCACGACCACCGTCGCCATGGACTTCGGCCGGATCACGCTCCGGGACGACCTCGTCCTCTACCTGTTCGGCACCCCCGGCCAGGACCGCTTCTGGTTCCTGTGGGACGAGCTCGCCCAGGGCGCGCTCGGCGCGATCGTCCTCGCCGACACCCGGCGCCTGGAGGACAGCTTCGCCGCCATCGACTACTTCGAACGCCGGGGCATCCCCTTCACCGTCGCCGTCAACTGCTTCGAGGGCGCCCGCCGCTTCCCGGCGGACGCCGTCCGAGGCGCCCTGGACCTCGACCCCGAGGTCGAGCTGCTGATGTGCGACGCCCGCGACCGCGAGTCCGTCAAGAACGTCCTCGTCGCCGTCGTCCAGCACGCCCTGGTCCTGGCCGAACACCCCACGGCCGCCGCGGTCCGCTAGCCCACCGGCCGTAACCCGTCGGCCGTAACCCGCCGGCCCCACCGTCCCGTACGTCCTACCGGACCGCCACCACCGCCGAACTATGGCCGAACAGGCCCTGGTTCGCGGTGATCCCGGCCCGTGCGCCCGGCACCTGCCGGTCGCCCGCCGTGCCCCGTAGCTGCCAGGTCAGCTCGCAGACCTGCGCGATGGCCTGCGCGGGCACGGCCTCGCCGAAGGAGGCGAGGCCACCGCTCGGATTGACCGGGACGCGCCCGCCGAGGGCGGTGACCCCGTCCCGTACCAGCTTCGCGCCCTCACCGGCCCCGCACAGCCCGATGTCCTCGTACCACTCCAGCTCCAGCGCCGTGGACAGGTCGTACACCTCCGCGAGCGACAGGTCCTCCGGCCCGAGCCCGGCCTCCTCGTACGCGGCGCGGGCGATCGACGCCCGGAAGGTGTGCGGCGCGGGGGAGCAGGCGACGGCCGAGTCGGTGGCGATGTCGGGCAGGTCGAGGACCGTCTTGGGGTAGGTCGGGGTCACCGTCGACACCGCCCGGATCCGCACCGGGTCCGGCCGCCCGTGCCGGCGCGCGAACTCCATGCTCGACAGGACCAGCGCCGCGCCCCCGTCCGAGGTGGCGCAGATGTCGAGCAGCCGCAGCGGATCGGCGACCACCGCCGACGCCGCCACCTCCGCCGCGCTCACCGCCTTCCGGTACCGGGCCAGCGGATTGAGCGCGCCGGCCGCAGAGTTCTTCACCTTCACCAGGGCGAAGTCCTCCGGCGTGTCCCCGTACAGCGCCATCCGGCGCCGGGCGTAGAGGGCGAAGTACGTGGGGTTGGTCGCGCCCAGGATCCGGAAGCGCAGCCAGTCCGGGTCGTCCGGCCGGTCGCCGCCCGCCGGCGCGAGGAAACCCTTCGGCGCCGCGTCCGCGCCCACCACGAGGACCACGTCCGCGAGCCCGGCGAGGATCTGCGCCCGGGCCGTGCCCACGGCCTGCGCCCCGGACGCGCAGGCCGCGTACACGCTGGTCACCCGCGCGCCCTGCCAGCCCAGCGCCTGCGCGAAGGTGGCCCCGGCCACGTAACCGGGATAGCCGCCGCGCACGGTGTCGGCGCCGACGACCGAGGTGACGTCGGCCCAGTCGAGACCGGCGTCGGCGAGCGCGGCCCGGGCCGCCGCCGTGCCGTACGAGACGAAGCCGCGACCCCACTTGCCCCATGGATGCATCCCGGCACCCAGCACGGCGACGTCGTTCATGCCCGGCCCCCTTCCGCGGATGTACCCACGGGGCGCCAGTGCCAGGTGGTCCAGGTGTGTTCGTCGTCCTCGTTCAGGACCCCCGGCACCAGCTCGACCTCCGCGCCCACGGCCAGATCCGCCGTCCGCACGCCCGGCGCCGCCTGCCCCAGCACCACCATGGCCTCGGCCGCCAGCTCCACCGCGATCAGCGTGTACGGCTCCCAGGGCGCGGCCGGATCGGAGACGTACGGCGCGGGCGGGCGGTAGCGGCCGTCGGTGTACGACCAGATCGTGCCGCGCCGGGAGAGCGGGGTCTCGGCCAGCTCGCCCCCGCCGGGGCAGCGCGGATTGCGGCACCAGTCGTCCACGCGCGGGAAGAAGACCGACGCGCAGGCGGTGCAGCGGGTGCCGAGCAGCCGGAACTCCTCGTGGGGGTGGTGTGTGTCGTCCGTGAACCAGCCGGCCACCACCGGTCTGCGCGTCCGTGCCATCCGAGGTCCCCTCCCGTCGCGCCATCATCTGACGAAGCGTCAGAAGTCTGGCACGGGCGTACGGGAGGGGGAAGGCGTCAGTGCCCGGCGACCGATCGGCGCGCCACCGGGAAGTCGAAGAACGTCGACGGGAACGGCTCCGGCCTGAACGTGAAGTGCCACCACTCCTCGGGCAGATTGACGAAGCCCTGCTCGGTGAGGGCGCCGCGCAGCAGGTCCCGGTTGGCGCGCTGAACGCCCTGGATCCGCGGATCGTCGGTGTGGGAGAGCGTGTCGAAGCAGTCGAAACCGGTGCCCATGTCGACGGAGTTGTCCGGGAACCGCTCCGCCTGCGGCCTGAAGCACTCCACCTGGGGCTCGCCCGGCACGTAGCGGCGAGTGGGCGCGGCGGGCAGCCGCACGACGGTCAGGTCCACCGTCGAACCGCGGCTGTGCCCGGACTTCTCCGCGATGTAACCGTCCGCGAACAGCCGGGACTTGTCCACCAGCGGATAGAACTCCTCCTTCATCCGCTCGTCCGCCAGGTCCTTCGCCCACCGCACGAAGTGGTCCACCGCCCGCTGCGGCCGGTAGCAGTCGTAGACCTTCAGCGTGTAGCCCCGGGCCAGCAGCCCCACCTGCGCCCGGTGCAGCGCCTCGGCGGCCGGCCGGGTCAGGATGCACACCGGCTGCCGGTAACCGTCGACCGGATCCCCGACGAAGTTGTGCGCCGTCGAATAGCGCATCTCCTGAAGGATCGTCGGGTCCACCCGGTCGAGCGCCACGAACTCCGGCGGCGCCTTGGGCTCCGGCGTCGCACCCGGGGCCGCGCCAGGTGCCGCACCCGGCGCGGCACCTGGCGCCGCGCTGGCGGAGGGTACGGCGGCGGTGGCGGCGAGCAGACCGGCGGCGGCGAGCGCGCCGAGCGCGCGGAAGGCTGAGGCGAGTCCAGTCAGTCGAGTCATGCGGCCCGTCTACCAGTTCCGGCAGCGCCGGGAAAGGGTGATCGCATACCGTCGGCCCCGTGACCGAATCCCCGCTGTCCCCGCACGCCCACTGCTCCGCGTGCGGCGCCCGCTACCCGGCCGACGCCGACTGGCCGCGTACCTGCCCCTCCTGCGGCACCACCGCCTACCGCAACCCCCTCCCGGTCGCCGTCGCCCTGCTCCCCGTCACCACGCCCCGCGGCACCGCCCTCGTCGTCATCACCCGGGCCATCCGGCCCCACGTCGGCCGCGTCGCCCTGCCCGGCGGTTTCGTCGACTACGGCGAGCACTGGCACGAGGCCGTGGTCCGCGAACTGCGCGAGGAGACCGGCATCGAGGCCGCAGCCGACGACGTCCGCCTCGCCGACGCCCTCAGCTCCCCGCCCGGCCACCTCCTCCTCTTCGGCCTCCTCCCGCCCCGCCCGGCGGCCGCCCTCCCGCCGTCGATCGTGACGGACGAGACGAGCGGTCACCACCTGCTGTACGGACCGGAGGAGCTGGCGTTCCCGCTGCACACCGAGGCGGTGCGGCGCTTCTTCGCGGGGGCGTACGACTGAGTGGGCGGTTGGATCCAACGTCCGGGATCCCGGATCCGATCTCCTGGCTCCTGTCTCCCGGACATCGGATCCAGCGCCCCGGACATTGGATCCAGCGCCCCGGATCCGGGATCCAATGTCCTGGCTCCTGTCTCCCGGACATTGGATCCAGCGCCCCGGATCCGGGATCCGAAATCCCGGATCCCGTCACCCCTCCCCGAGCCCCCGCACCCGCACCGGCAGCCCCGCCTCCTCCACCCCCTCGTCCGTCACCCGCTCCACCACGACCCGCCCGTCCACCAGGCGCGACTGGTACCGCTCGATCTCCGCCGGCTCCCAGCCGTCCCCGGTGTCCCGCACCACCAGTCCGCCGCCCGTACGCCCCGGCGCCGGCGCCCACACCTCCAGGACCAGCTCCTCGCCGTCCTCGCCCCGCACCGGGACCACCGCGCCCGCCCGCGCGAGGACCGGCACCCGGGACAGGGGCGCGTCGAGGAGGACCTGGCCCGGGCCCTCGTACGACCGCCCGGTCGCCGTGTCGTACCAGCGTCCGCGCGGCAGCCGCACCGCCCGCCGGTCCGTGCCCGGCGAGAGCACCGGAGCGACGAGGAGCGAGTCGCCCAGCAGGAAGGCGTCCTCGCAGTCCCGCAGCGCGCGGTCCTCGGGCGTGCCCCACCACACCGGCCGTACGTACGGCGCGCCGGTCATCCGCGCGAGCCGGGCCAGGGTGACGAAGTACGGCCGCAGCCGCTCCCGTTCGGTCAGCGCGGCGCGCGCGTGCTCCAGGACCTCGGGTCCGAACTCCCACGGCTCGCGGCGGCCCGCGTCGATGGCCGCATGCGTGCGGAACAGCGGCAGCCACGCCCCCAGCTGGTACCAGCGCAGGAACAGCTCCGGCGTCGGGCTGCCGTCGAAGCCGCCCACGTCCGGCCCCGAGTACGGCACCCCGCACAGCCCCAGCCCCAGGACGAGCGCCAGCGACGCCCGGAGCCCCGGCCAGCCCGTCGAGACGTCGCCCGACCAGGTCCCCCCGTACCGCTGCATCCCCGCCCACCCGGAGCGCGAGAAGAGGAACGGACGCTCCTCCGGCCGCAGCCGGCGCAGCCCCTCGTAACCGGCGCGCGCCATCGTCAGCCCGTAGACGTTGTGTGCCTCGCGGTGGTCGCCGCCGCGGCCCTCCAGGCTGTGCCGGGCGGAGCGGGGCAGGGTCTGGTCGCCGAAGGGGGCGAAGGAGACCGGCTCGTTCATGTCGTGCCACACACCGGAGAAGCCCTGTCGCAGCCGCTCCTCGTAGAGCGTGCCCCACCACTCGCGCGCCTGCGGATCGGTGAAGTCCGGATAGGCGCACTCGCCCGGCCACACCACGCCGTGCACCTCGTCGCCCCGGTCGTCGCGGACGAAGGCCCCGGCGGCCCGCCCGCCGTCGTAGACCGGATCACCCGGCTCCGCCTTCACCGCCGGGTCGACGATCGACACGAGCCGCACCCCGCGCTCGCGCAGCTTCGCCGCGAGCCCGGGCAGATCGGGGAACCGCTCCCGGTCGACCGTGAACACCCGGTGCCCGTCGTAGTGGTCGATGTCCAGGTGCAGCACGGACAGCGGCAGGCCCCGGTCCAGGTAGCCGTCGACCACCCGCCGCACCTCCCGCTCGCTGCCGAAGCCCCAGCGCGCGTGCTGCGGCCCGAGCGCCCAGGCCGGCGGCAGCGCGGGCGCGCCGGTCAGCGCCGCCCAGCCGTGCAGCACTCGCGCGGGCGGGCCCACGACCACCCAGCAGCGCAGCGGGCCGCCGTCCATCCGCACCTCGCTGGTGCCCGGCCGGTCGTGCCCGGACCCGGCGCCCTCCTCGCCCTCGGCGAGGACCACCCGCCCGTCCCAGGTGTTGTCGTAGAAGGCCAGATGCGTGCCGGCGTCCGCGACCACCAGCTGCACCGGCATGGTGATGTACAGCGGGTCGTCGCCGGGGGAGAAGCTGCCCTTGGGATCGGTGTTCCACAGCCGGTACGAGCCGTCCCGCAGCCGCGGCCCGGCGGCCCGCCCGCCGAGCCCGAAGAACCGCGCGTCCGCGGGCACCTCACTGCGCTGCACCCACCGCGCCGTCCGGCCCTGCCCTGCGGGGCTCTCGGTCCGGCCCTGCCCTGCGGGGCTCTCGGTCCGGCTCTGCCCTGCGGGACTCTCCGCCCCGCCCCGCCCCCCGGGACTCGTGCCCCCGCCGTCCGCGCCCTGCCCTATGGAGCCCTCCCGCACCGGCTCCCACCAGCGCGGCGGCAGGTCCCGGCGCAGCACCACCCCGCCGGGCGTGCGCACCTCCACCGCCCCGTGCCGGGACACCGCGACCGTCACCCGCTCCGACACCACCCGCCAGCCGCCGTCGGTGTCCGGCTCCAGGACGGCCCGTGGGTCGGGCTCGGGCGGCTCGCCCGCCAGCGCGTACGACGGCAGCGGCCCCGCCCCGTCCCAGCCCCAGAACACGGTGCCGCCCGCCGACACCGAAACCCGCAGCTCGGAGCGGGCGAAACGGACGATTCCGCCGCCCGGCAGCGGCTCCACGTCCGCCACCGCACCCGGTACCCGGGCCCTCTCCGCACCCCGCCGCGGCAGCGCCCGCGCGTCCGCACGCCGCTGCCGCCACGCGGACCGCACCGCCCGCAACCCCTGCACCGAACCCAGCTCCCGCACCGAACGCACCAGTTCACGACCGTCCATGCAGCTCACCCTGCCATCCGCGAAGGGGCGTGCGAGGTCCGTTCAACTGCCGTTCACCCGTGGTGGGAGCACATATTCAGCTACCGGACCATGGGCGGGGAACCCTGGTGCGAAAGAGGATCACATGGCATCGTCCCTGTCAGCCGCGTCACGCGCACACCCCGCACGTGCGCGACACACGCAGACCCCGCGTACAGCCAGGGAGCCGACCCAATGACATCAGCGCAGACCGAGCCGCTTTGGCAGCCCGACGAGGACCGCGTCGCCGCGGCCGCCGTCACCCGCTTCCAGGCCTGGGCCGCCGAGCGCCACGGAGCGCCCGCCGACGGCGGCTACGCGGCCCTGCACCGCTGGTCCGTCGAGGAACTCGAAGCCTTCTGGGCAGCCGTCGCCGAATGGTTCGACCTCCGCTTCGCCACCCCGTACGAGCGCGTTCTCGGGGACCGCGCCATGCCCGGCGCCGACTGGTTCCCGGGCGCCACCCTCAACTACGCCGAGCACGCGCTGCGCGCCGCCGAGGAGCGCCCCCACGACACGGCCCTGCTCCATGTGGACGAGACACATGAGCCGAAGCCGGTCACCTGGGCCGAGCTGCGCCGCCAGGTGGGCTCCCTCGCCGCCGAGCTGCGCGGCCTCGGCGTCCGGCCCGGCGACCGCGTCAGCGGCTATCTGCCCAACATCCCCGAGTCGGTCGTCGCCCTCCTCGCCACCGCCGCCGTCGGCGCCGTGTGGACCTCCTGCGCCCCCGACTTCGGCGCCCGCAGCGTCCTCGACCGCTTCCAGCAGGTCGAGCCCGTCGTCCTGTTCACCGTCGACGGCTACCGCTACGGCGGCAAGGAGCACGACCGCCGCGACACCGTCGCCGAGCTGCGCGCCGAGCTGCCGTCGCTGCGCGCGGTCGTGCACATCCCGCTGCTCGGCACCCCGGCCCCCGAGGGCACCCTGGAGTGGTCCGCGCTGACCGCCGCCGACACCGAGCCGGTCTTCGAGCACGTCCCGTTCTCGCACCCGCTGTGGGTGCTGTACTCCTCCGGCACCACCGGCCTGCCCAAGGCGATCGTGCAGTCCCAGGGCGGCATCCTCGTCGAGCACGTCAAGCAGCTGGGCCTGCACTGCGACCTCGGCCCGGACGACGTGTTCTTCTGGTACACCTCCACCGGCTGGATGATGTGGAACTTCCTCGTCTCCGGCCTGCTCACCGGTACCACCGTCGTCCTGTACGACGGCAGCCCCGGCTACCCGGACACCGGCGCCCAGTGGCGCGTCGCCGAGCGCACCGGCGCCACCCTGTACGGCACCTCCGCCGCGTACGTCATGGCCTGCGCCAAGGCCGAGGTGCACCCCGGCCGCGACTTCGACCTGTCCCGGGTGAAGTGTGTGGCCACCACCGGCTCCCCGCTGCCGCCCGACGGCTTCCGCTGGCTGCACGACGAGGTCCGCGAGGACCTGTGGATCGCCTCCGTCAGCGGCGGCACCGACGTCTGCTCCTGCTTCGCAGGAGCCGTTCCGACGCTCCCGGTGCACATCGGCGAGCTCCAGGCCGCCTGCCTCGGCACCGACCTGCAGTCCTGGGACCCCTCGGGCAAGCCGGTCGTCGGCGAGGTGGGCGAGCTCGTCGTCACCAACCCGATGCCGTCCATGCCGATCCACTTCTGGAACGACCCGGACGGCAGCCGCTACCGCGACAGCTACTTCGAGATGTTCCCGGGCGTGTGGCGCCACGGCGACTGGATCACGATCACCGACCACGGCTCGGTGATCATCCACGGCCGCTCCGACTCCACCCTGAACCGGCAGGGCGTGCGCATGGGCAGCGCCGACATCTATGAGGCCGTCGAGCGCCTCCCGGAGATCCGCGAGTCCCTCGTCATCGGCCTGGAGGAGCCGGAGGGCGGCTACTGGATGCCGCTCTTCGTCCACCTCGCCGACGGCGCCACCCTCGACGAGGAGCTGATCGGCCGCATCAAGCGCACGATCCGCACCGAGCTCTCCCCGCGCCACGTCCCCGACGACATCATCGAGGTCCCGGCGGTCCCGCACACCCTCACCGGCAAGCGCATCGAGGTCCCGGTCAAGCGCCTCCTCCAGGGCACCCCGATGGCCAAGGCGGTCAACCCGGGCTCGGTCGACAACGTCGACCTGCTCTCCTTCTACGAGGAGCTGGCCCGCACCCGCAAGGCCGCCCGGTAGGCACCTGCGGAACGGCCCTGCCAGGCACCCACGGAACGGCCCTGTCAGGCACCCGCGGAACGGCCCTGTCAGGCACCCGGTGAAGGGCCCCGCGCACCCACGCGGGGCC
>NZ_JBSGBF010000077.1:0-38672 GCF_053601115.1 Streptomyces sp. NPDC004788 | reverse complement strand
GGCTCCGGCACGGGCGCCTGCGCGGGCGCCGCGGCCACGGCCGGCGCCGCCGGCGCCTCGGGCTCGGCGCCGCCGCCCACGTTCACCGTGATGATGACCTCGCCGACGGCGACCGTCGTGCCCTCGGGGAAGCGCAGCTCGTGCACGGTGCCGTCGAACGGGATCGGGAGTTCGACGGCGGCCTTCGCCGTCTCGACCTCGATCACGACCTGGCCGTCCGTGACGGTCTCACCGGGCTGGACGTACCACTTGAGGATCTCGGCCTCGGTCAGGCCCTCGCCCACGTCGGGCATCTTGAATTCGCGGATCGTCATCGTGCTCTCCTCAGAACGCCAGCGAGCGGTCGACGGCGTCGAGCACGCGGTCCAGGCCCGGCAGGTACTCCTCCTCCAGGCGCGCCGGCGGATACGGCGCGTGGTAGCCGCCGACCCGCAGGACGGGGGCCTCCAGGTGGTAGAAGCAGCGTTCGGTGATGCGGGCGGCGATCTCCGCGCCGGAGCCGAAGAAGACCGGGGCCTCGTGGACGATGACCAGGCGGCGGGTCTTCTCGACCGACGCCTGGATCGTGTCGAAGTCCAGCGGCGAGATCGAGCGCAGGTCCAGGACCTCGACCGACTTGCCCTCCTCGGCGGCCGCGGCGGCGGCCTCCAGGCAGGTCTTCACCATCGGGCCGTACGCGGCGAGCGTCAGGTCCGTGCCCTCGCGGGCGACCCGGGCCTTGTGCAGCTCGCCCGGGATGGCCTCGGTGTCGACCTCGCCCTTGTCCCAGTAGCGGCGCTTGGGCTCGAAGAAGATGACCGGGTCGTCGCTCTGGATCGCCTGCTGGAGCATCCAGTAGGCGTCGGAGGAGTTCGCCGGGGTGACGACCTTGAGGCCCGCGACGTGCGCGAAGAGCGACTCGGGGGACTCGGAGTGGTGCTCGACGGCGCCGATGCCACCGCCGTACGGGATGCGGATGACGACCGGCATCTTCACGGTGCCGAGCGACCGGGCCCGCATCTTCGCCAGCTGGGTGACGATCTGGTCGTACGCCGGGAAGACGAAGCCGTCGAACTGGATCTCCACGACCGGCCGGTAGCCGCGCAGCGCGAGGCCGATCGCGGTGCCGACGATGCCGGACTCGGCGAGCGGGGTGTCGATGACCCGGTCCTCGCCGAAGTCCTTCTGCAGGCCGTCGGTGATCCGGAAGACACCGCCGAGCTTGCCGACGTCGAGGCCCATGACGACGACCTTGGGGTCGGTCTCCAGGGCCTTGCGGAGCGACTCGTTGAGCGCCTTCGCGAGGGGAAGCTTCTGAACAGCCATGGTTACTCGGCCTCTCCGCCCTCGAAGGACGCCTGGTACGCGACGAACTGCGCGCGCTCCTCGTCGACGAGCGCGTGCCCGTCCGCGTACACGTTGTCGAAGATCGCCGTGTGCTCCGGGACGGGCATGGCGCGGACGGCCTCGCGGACGCGCTTGCCGAGCGTCTCGCTCTCCGTCTCCAGCTCCTCGAAGAAGGCCGCGTCGGCGTGGCCCTCGTTCTCCATGTAGGCCTTGAGGCGGGCGATCGGGTCCTTGGCCTCCCACTCCTCGCGCTCCGCGTCGCGGCGGTAGCGGGTCGGGTCGTCGGAGGTGGTGTGGGCCGCCATGCGGTAGGTGAACGCCTCGATGAGGGTCGGGCCCTCGCCGCGGCGGGCCCGCTCCAGGGCGGCGCGGGTGACCGCCAGGCAGGCCAGGACGTCGTTGCCGTCGACCCGGACGCCGGGGAAGCCGAAGCCGCGGGCGCGCTGGTAGAGCGGGACGCGGGTCTGCTTCTCGATGGGCTCGGAGATGGCCCACTGGTTGTTCTGGCAGAAGAACACGACCGGGGCGTTGTAGACCGCGGAGAAGACGAACGACTCGTTGACGTCGCCCTGGCTGGAGGCGCCGTCACCGAAGTACGCGATCACGGCGGAGTCCGCGCCGTCCTTGGCGACGCCCATGGCGTAGCCGGTGGCGTGCAGCGTCTGCGAACCGAGCACGATCGTGTACAGGTGGAAGTTGTTGCTGTTGGGGTCCCAGCCACCGTTGTTCACACCGCGGAACATGCCGAGCAGATTGGTGGGGTCGACCCCGCGGCACCAGGCGACACCGTGCTCGCGGTAGGTGGGGAAGACGTAGTCGTCGTCCCGCAGGGCGCGGGCGGAGCCGATCTGGGCGGCCTCCTGGCCGAGCAGCGAGGCCCACAGGCCCAGCTCGCCCTGCCGCTGCAGGGAAGTGGCCTCGGCGTCGAAGCGGCGGCTGAGGACCATGTCGCGGTAGAGACCGCGCAGCTCCTCGGCCGTCAGGTCGATGTCGTACTCGGGGTGGTGGACCCGCTCGCCCTCGGGCGTCAGCAGCTGGATGAGCTCCGGCTCCTGGGGGCCCTGGGGCTGCTGCGGGGACTGGGCCTTGGCGGCCGGCTTGGCACTCGTCTTCTTGGTGGCGCTGCTTGCGGTGCGCTTGGTGCCGCTGCTGCGCGTCGTCTTTCGCGCGGCAGTGCTTTCCACGGTCACGTGCGTGCTCCTCCGTCGGTCCGGCTCCCGGGGTTACCGGGGAAGCCAGTGCGGCTCCGCCTTGTCCGTGCCATCGCACGGGGTGGGTGCGACGCGGCCGGGTCGGGCGTGACAGGTGTCCCGGTGAGCGCCGTCATAGGCACGTTACCCACCCCGCGACATTTCCGCGAAACCCCACTTGACCTGCGATTTTGCTTGGATTTCCAAGTAAATCGAGAAAAGGGGAACTCTCCGCTGGTCAGGGCGTGGACAACGGGCCCGACGCCGTCGTCGGAACACCCGGGAGGTTATCTCGGCCACCCCGGGCGCGGGAAGAGCCAATATGTGAGACTGGCCCGGTGCGCGAAGAAGGAAAAATCACGGTATTTCTGCTGGACGACCACGAAGTCGTGCGGCGCGGCGTCCACGAGCTGCTCTCCGTGGAGCCCGACATCGAGGTCGTCGGCGAGGCCGGTACCGCCGCGGACGCGCTGGTCCGGATTCCCGCGGTCCGCCCCGATGTGGCCGTGCTCGACGTGCGCCTGCCGGACGGCAGCGGCGTCGAGGTGTGCCGGGAGATCCGTTCCGCGGACGATTCGATCAAGTGCCTGATGCTCACCTCGTACGCGGACGACGAGGCCCTTTTCGACGCGATCATGGCCGGGGCCTCGGGTTATGCCCTGAAGGCCATTCGCGGTAACGAACTCCTGAATGCCGTCCGGGATGTCGCCGACGGCAAGTCACTGCTCGATCCGGTGGCCACCGCGCGGGTTCTGGAGCGGCTGCGCGACGGCAACGGCGGGAAGGGCGACGACCGGCTCGCCCGTCTCACCGAGCAGGAGCGCAGGATCCTCGATCTGATCGGCGAGGGCCTGACCAACCGGGCCATCGGCGAGCGGCTCCACCTCGCGGAGAAGACCATCAAGAACTACGTCTCCATCCTGCTGTCGAAGCTGGGCATGGAGCGGCGCTCGCAGGCCGCCGCGTACGTGGCGCGGAGACAGGCCGAGCGCAGCCACCACTGACGCGAGCACAGCCAACACGGAGCGAGCGCAGCCACCACTGACGCGAGCACAGCCACCGCGCCGCGAGTGCAGCCATCACGACCCGTTCGGGACCTACGTCCCCTCCGAACCGGGGCGGGGGCCCCTTTCCGGCCGGGCGCGGTGGGCGGAGAGTGGTATCCATGCCCACCGACGAGCTCCGCGCCATCGAGCTGCTGACCCGTGTGCCGTACGGGCGGGTCGCCACGAGCATGCGGGCGATGCCGTTCGTGGCCCCCGCCCGGCACGTCGTGGACGGCGGCGGCGTCCTGATCCGGCTCCACCGGGGACTCGGCTACCACCGGGCCTGCCACGGCAGCGTCGTCGTGTACGAGGCGGACAACCTGAACTCCGGCGCGGCGGAACTGTGGTCCGTGCAGTTCACCGGCACCGCCGAGATCGTCGAGCCGACCGCGGAGCAGCTGGCCGCCTTCGGGCCGGCCCCGCGCGCCGTGGACGGAGACCCCTTCGACCCGGTCTTCCTGCGCGTCGAGCCCCGCTTCGTCACGGTGCACTCGCTCGACCGTTCGACCGGTGAGCACACCGAGGAAACCCACCACGCAGCGTGATCTAACATCTGCGGAGTGTTGCGCTCATATGCACCCCGCACTTTCCTGCCCCGCCCCTCCGCGCCCCCGCATCCGCCCGTCGGCCCGCTGCTGCGCCGCTACACGGACGCGGGCGAACCACTGTCCTGCGAACCCGTCGCCCAGGGCTTACTGAACCGGGGGTACCGGCTCGCCACCACCCGCGGCCGCTACTTCCTCAAGCAGCACCTGGACGCCCGCACCGCCGACCGGGACACCATCGTCCACCAGCACCGGGCCACCCAGCGGCTGCACGCCCTCGGCCTGCCCGTCGCCCCGCCGCTGCCCGACGCGACCGGCCGCACCGTCGCCGTCATCGGGGGCCACTGCTACGCCCTCCATCCCTGGGTCGACGGCCGGCACCGCGACGGCGCCCAGCTCTCCACCGCCTGCTCCCGCCGCCTCGGCACCCTCCTCGGGCACGTCCACACCAGCCTGGACCGGGTCATGGAGCCGCCGGCCCGCTCGCCCACGCCGGACGCCGACGGCGGGCACGAGAGCGCCCGCCCCGAGGACACCTTCCGGCTCATCGACGAGCTGCTGAGCCTCGTCCGGGCCCGCCGGCACCGCGACTGCTTCGACGAGCTGGCCGAGCACCGGCTGCGCGAGCGCCGGGTGCTGCTCGCCGCCCACGCCCACCGCCGTCCGCCGCCCGCCGCCGCGACCGGCTGGGTGCACGGCGACTTCCACCCCTTCAACCTGCTCTACCGGGGCGCCGAGCCCGCCGCGATCGTCGACTGGGACCGGCTGGGCGTCCGCCCGCGCGCCGAGGAGGCCGTCCGGGCCGCCGCGATCTTCTTCGTACGGCCGTCGGGCGAGCTGGCCCTCGACAAGGTGCGGGCGTACGCGCGGGCCTACCGGCGGGCGGCGGGCGCGGACCGCGCCGAGCTGGCCGCGGCGGTCGACCGGGTGTGGTGGGAGCGGCTCAACGACTTCTGGACGCTGCGCTGGCGCTACCAGCTGCACGACCGCAGGGCCGACCCGCTGTTCCCGGCGGTGTCGGCCCTGGTGGTGTGGTGGACCCGCGAGTACGAGGCGGTGCGCGACGCGTTCGCGGGGTGAGCGGCCGGCCGGGTGGTCAGCGGGTGGTCAGCGGGTGGTGCCCGCGACGGTGCCGGTGGTCGTGCCCGACGAGGTGCCGGTGCCGGAGGTCGTACCCGACGTGGTGCCCGTCGACGTACCGCCGTCGGACGTGCCGGTCGTGGTGCCACCGTCGGACGTGCCGGTCGTGGTGCCGCCGTCGGACGTGCCCGTCGACGTGCCGCCGTCGCTGGTGCCGGTCGACGTGCCGCCGTCGCTCGTACCCGTCGACGTACCGCCGTCCGACGAGTCCGTCGGGTCCGTCGACGGCTCGTCCGTGGGCGTGGGCGCGGTCGTCGGGTGGTACGTCGGCTTGTACGTCGGCGTCCAGTCCTGGTCGTTGCCGCCGCCCGACGACGAGTCGTCCGGCGTCTGGGTGTCGTCGGACGGCTCGTCCGACGGCTCCGGCGACTCGCTCTTCGTGGACGGCGAGTCGGTCACCGCCGGCTGCTTGGTCTTGCCGCCGTCGTCCTTCTTGCCGGCCGCGTCGATCGCGTACACGACACCCGCGACCATCGCGACCAGCGCGAGCGCCAGGAACAGCACGATCTTGCCGCGGCCGCCCTTGCCGCCCTGCGCCCCGTACGCGCCGCCGTCCGGCCCGTAGCCGCCGGTGCCGTAGCCACCGGAGCCGCTGTCGTAGCCCCCGTAGCCGCCGGCCGCGCCGTCGTCCGGGTTCATCGGCGGCAGGATCGGGCCCTGCGCGGTGTCGTGGTTCATGGGGTGGCCCATGCCGTGGCCCATGCCCATCACGGCCGTCGCGCCGACCGGGGAGTGGCCGCCGGGCGGGGTGTGCCCGCCGTCGTACAGCTCGACCGGGCCGGTGTTCCAGCGGCCGGTGTGCCCGCCCTGGTCCTGGAGCATCTGCAGCCCGTACTGGATCAGGCCGCGCATCTCCTCGGCGCTCTGGAAGCGGTCGTCCGGGTCCTTCGCGAGCGAGCGCATGACCAGGCCGTCCAGCTCCGGCGGCGCCGCCTGCGCCACCTCGGACGGCGGGATCGGCGCGTCCTGGACGTGCTGGTACACCACCGACAGCGGGGTCTCGCCGGTGAACGGCGGGCGCAGCGCGAGCAGTTCGTAGAGCAGACAGCCCGTCGCGTACAGGTCGGAGCGGTGGTCGACGGCCTTGCCGAGCGCCTGTTCGGGGGAGAGGTACTGCGGCGTGCCCATGACCATGCCGGTCTGCGTCATCGTCGTCGACGCGCCGTGCAGCGCGCGGGCGATGCCGAAGTCCATGACCTTGACCGCACCGGTGTCGGTGATGATCACGTTCGCCGGCTTGATGTCCCGGTGCACGATGCCGTGCTGGTGGGAGTAGGCGAGCGCCTCCAGGACGCCGGAGACGATGATCAGGGCCTGCTCGGGACCGGGCGCCTCGGCGCTGATCAGCAGGTCGCGGATGGTGCGGCCCTCGACCAGCTCCATCACGATGTACGGCACGGACTTGTCGCCGACGACGTCCTCGCCCGAGTCGTACACGGCCACGATCGCATGGTGGTTGAGGCCGGCGACCGACTGCGCCTCGCGCGTGAAGCGGGCCTTGGAGACCGGGTCCTCGGCGAGATCGGGGCGCAGCAGCTTCACGGCGACCGTGCGCCCGAGCCGTACGTCCTCGGCGGCGAACACCTCGGCCATGCCGCCGCGGCCCAGACGGTGGGTCAGCCGGTAGCGGCCGTCTCCGACGACGCCGCCGAAGCCCCAGGACTCGGCCGACGCGTCCGGCACACCGCCACCTGCTCCGGATTCGGGTGCCATCAGTCCTCGCCGTCGTCTCTCGTGCCGTGTCCAGTCGTCACGCTACAGGCTCCGTACGACATCACGGTCCGCGCTTGACCGGCCATCCCACTCCACACACGTACACCTGTGCAAATCCCGTGGTGTTCTCGTCACACTTCCGGCAGCCCGGCTGTACGAAGGGTCACGGAACGGGTACCGAACCGGTGCGCGGCTTGACGTGTCACTGCCCTCGGGCAGACTTGGCCGAGAAATTCCGATCAGCGCCGCCGCGCGCGCGTAGGGGGAAGCAACAGATGAGCCAGGACGGCGCACAGGGCCGCTATGCGGGCGGTTCGGTCGCGGGTGGCCGCTACCAGCTGCGTGACCTGCTCGGCGAGGGCGGCATGGCGTCGGTGTACCTGGCCTACGACAGCGCCCTCGACCGCCAGGTCGCGATCAAGACACTTCACACCGAGCTCGGCCGCGAACAGTCCTTCCGCGAACGGTTCCGGCGCGAGGCGCAGGCTGTTGCGAAGTTGTCGCACACCAACATCGTCTCGGTCTTCGACACCGGCGAGGACACCCTCGACGGCGCCGTCATGCCGTACATCGTCATGGAGTACGTCGAGGGCCAGCCGCTCGGCTCGGTGCTCGCCGCCGACGTGCAGCAGTACGGGGCGATGCCGGCCGACAAGGCGCTGAAGGTGACGGCCGACGTGCTGGCGGCCCTGGAGACCAGCCACGAAATGGGCCTGGTCCACCGGGACATCAAGCCGGGCAACGTCATGATGACCAAGCGCGGCGTGGTCAAGGTCATGGACTTCGGCATCGCCCGCGCCATGCAGTCCGGGGTCACCTCGATGACCCAGACCGGCATGGTCGTCGGCACCCCTCAGTACCTCTCCCCCGAGCAGGCCCTGGGCCGCGGCGTCGACGCCCGCTCCGACCTGTACTCCGTCGGCATCATGCTCTTCCAGCTGCTGACGGGCCGGCTGCCGTTCGACGCCGACTCGCCGCTGGCCATCGCCTACGCGCACGTCCAGGAGGAGCCCGTCGCGCCCTCCTCGGTCAACCGCTCGGTGACCCCGGCGATGGACGCGCTCGTCGCCCGCGCGCTGAAGAAGAACCCGAACGAGCGCTTCCCGAGCGCCGCCGCCATGCGCGACGAGTGCCTGCGGGTGCTCTCCGCCGGACAGACCGGCGCGCCGATGATCGTCGCGGGCGGCCCGGTCCAGAGCGGCTCCGGCGTCGGCTCCGCGGTCTTCCCGCCGGTCGGCCAGACCCCGCCGCCGGCCACGCACGGCGTGCAGACCCCGTACCAGCCGGCCCCGCAGCCGAACCCGTACGGCGCGCCGACCCCGGCGCCCGCGCCCTCGTACGGCTACCCGCAGCAGACCCCTGCCCCGGCCTACCAGACCCCGCCCCCGGCCTTCCAGATGCAGGCACCGGCGCCCACGCCCGTCCCCGGGCCGTACACCGTGCAGCAGCCGGCGCCGACCGGCGGCGGTGGTGGTGGCGGCCAGAGCGGCATGAACAAGATCGTCATCGGAGCGATCGGGCTGCTGGTGGTCGTGGGCGTGATCGTGGGCGTCTCGATCATGAACAAGGACTCGGACGACAACGCGGGCGGCAACGACGCCCCGAGCCAGAGCGCGAGCAGCGCCGCCGGCCACAAGGGGCCCGACCTCACCAAGAGCATCGACTCCAAGAAGTGCACGGAGCCGAGCGAGTCGGACTCGGACCCCGACAAGTTCGAGGTCCCGGACTTCACCTACAAGAACATCCAGTCGGTGAAGGACTGCATCCAGGCCGCCGGCTGGAAGGTGAAGGCCGAGTCGTCGGTCGACGAGAACACCTACGGCGAGGGCACGGTCATCACGCAGTACCCGCGCCAGGGCACGGAGATCTCCAAGGACGACGCCGAGTTCACCCTTGAGGTGTCGACGGGCAACCCGGCGCAGTAGCGCCGGTCCGGCCCCGGTCCGGCCCCCTGGGTCCCCTAGCGGACGACTCCGGGTGCCGGGTCCGTCCCGTCGTGTGACGCTGAGTCGAACGGCTCGACGGCTCGGTACGGGCTCGGCACGGGAGGGGGTCACCCGGTGGCTCCAGGACTCCGCGCGACGAGGACGCGGGTGCTCGCACCCGCCCTCGCCTGCTGTTTCACGGCATGTGCGGCGCCGGTCGCGCTCCCCGTCGCGGTCCCGCTCACGGTCCCCGTCGCGTACGGGGCCGAGGCCGCGCCCGCGAACACGGCGGCGGCCGCGGCGGGCACGTCGGTCGCGGCTGGGACGTCGGCCGCGGCGAACACGTCGGTCTCGGCGGCCGCGGCGAGCACGCCGGCAACGGCGCCGGCCGCCACGCGCACCCCGCGGCCGCCCACGGCCGGCGGCGGCTCCGCGACGCCCTCCGACAGACCGTCCGCCAGGCCCTCCGCGACCGTCTCCCCCGCGCCCGCACCGAGCGGTTCCGCCGTCCCGTCGGGCTCGCCCGAGCTGGCGGAGCCGTCCGAGCCGGGGGAGTCGTCGGAGCCCGCCGAACCCTCCGAGCCGCCCGCGCCCAGCGACACCGCGTCGCTCGCGGGGCGCCCGGCGGGGGAGGGCCGGGCGCGCCCCGGGCGGCCCGCCGCCGCCCCCGAGTCGCCCACGCCGACGGATCCGGCGCCCCCCGCTCGTACCAAAACGGCAACAGAGGAGGACCCCGCGGCCGAGTCCGACGAAGGCGTCGGCGCGGTCCCCGAGACGGACGTCCCCGCCGGGCGGAGCACGCCCGCCGCCGAGCCGGAGACCGTGCCGCGCATCGGCGCCGAGGCCGCGACCTCCCTCTCCGACCGGCGGTTTCCCGTGCTCACGCTGGGGATCGGGCTCGCTCTGGTGGGACTCGGGATCGGCTTCCTCGGGCTGCGGATGCGGCGCCGCTGAGCGCTTCGGCGCGGGCCTCAACCGGCCCGGGTCCCCCTTGAGTCGGACCCCGCGCGTCCGCCTCAGGTCGCTTGGCAGCGTCGACATACTCGGTATACATACTGAGTATGTCGATCCGCCACGGGCTCCTCGCCCTCCTCGAACACGGCCCGCGCTACGGCTCCCAGCTCCGTACGGAGTTCGAGTCCCGTACCGGCTCCACGTGGCCGCTGAACGTGGGCCAGGTCTACACGACCCTCAGCCGGCTCGAACGGGACGGGATGGTCGTGCAGGACGGCGAGGACGAGGCCGGGCACGCGCTCTACGCGATCACGGACGACGGTCGCGCCGAGCTGCGCACCTGGTTCGAGCGGCCCGTGGACCGGACCAGTCCGGCCCGTGACGAGCTGTCCATCAAGCTCGCCATGGCCGTCGGGGCGCCCGGGGTCGACATCCGCGACGTCATCCAGTCCCAGCGCCGGCACACCGTGCAGGCCATGCAGGACTACACCCGGCTCAAGGCGCAGGCCATCAGCGCCGTCGAGAAGAACGGGGCCAGGGCCCGCGACGACGTCGCCTGGCTGCTCGTCCTGGAGCAGCTGATCTTCCAGACCGAGGCGGAGGCGCGCTGGCTCGACCACTGCGAGTCCCGGCTGATCCGCCTCTCGGCCGCCGCGGCCGCGAACCCGGAGACGACACCGTCACCACCGGCGGCGGCGTCGGCCCGGCCGCGCACCGGCTCCGCCTACCGGCGCTGAGCCACCAGAACGCGTACGTCCCTTCCCAGAAGTACTTCGCCCCAGCGCGGTACTTCATCCCAGAGCAGTACTTCGTCCCAGAGCAGTAGTTCGTCACAGAGCAGTAGTTCGTCACAGACCAGACCAGACCCAGACCAGACCCAGACCGTACGCCCGGCTCCGTCAACGGCCGCCCGCCACGCGGCCGTCCGAGGCGTACCCCGAGGGGGATCTCCATGTCCGTACAGCAACAGCCACAGCCCGTGCTGCGTCTGCACAACCTGACCCGTGTGCACGGCTCCGGCGCCACCGAGGTGCACGCCCTGCGCGGCATCGACCTCGACGTCTACCCGGGTGAACTCGTCGCCGTCATGGGCCCGTCCGGCTCCGGCAAGTCCACCCTGCTGACCATCGCCGGCGGCCTGGACACCCCCACCTCGGGCCAGGTGATCGTCGAGGGCACCGACATCACCACCGCCGGCCGCAAGGAGCTCGCCGCGCTGCGCCGCCGCAGCATCGGCTACGTCTTCCAGGACTACAACCTCATACCGGCGCTCACCGCCGCCGAGAACGTGGCCCTGCCCCGCGAACTCGACGGCGTCTCCGCCCGCAAGGCCCGCGCCGAGGCGCTCGCCGCGCTGTCGGAGATGGAGCTCGGACATCTCGCCGACCGCTTCCCCGACGAGATGTCCGGCGGCCAGCAGCAGCGCGTGGCCATCGCCCGCGCCCTGGTCGGCGACCGCCGGCTCGTCCTCGCCGACGAGCCCACCGGCGCCCTCGACTCCGAGACCGGCGAGTCCGTGCTCGCCCTGCTGCGCTCCCGCTGCGACGCCGGTGCCGCCGGCATCCTCGTCACCCACGAGCCGCGGTTCGCCGCCTGGGCCGACCGCGTGGTGTTCCTGCGGGACGGCGCCGTCGTCGACCAGACCGTACGCAGCGAGGCCGACTCGCTCCTGAGCGGCCGGGCGGGGCAGCGGTGACGACCTGGTTCCACTCCTGGCGGGCCGCGATCCGGATCGCCCGCCGCGACGCCTGGCGCTCCAAGGGCCGCAGCTTCCTCGTCCTCGCGATGATCGCGCTGCCGATCCTGGGCGTGAGCGCCTTCGAGCTGACCTTCCGCAGCTCCGAACTCACCCCGGTGCAGAGCCTGGAGCGCGACATCGGCGCCGCCGACGCCCGCTTCAGCGACGCCCACGTCGACGGCGCGCCGATCATGCAGGACCCCAAGGGCGACCAGAGCACCACCGTCGAGGACTTCTCGACCGGCAACAAGCCCTGGCCCGACGGCCCGACCGACGTCCACAAGCTCATCCCGGCGGGTGCCACGGTGCTCACCGACAGCTCCGGCACCGCCAAACTGACCACCGCGTACGGGCTGCTGAGCACCGACGTGCGCGAGCTGAAGGCCGCCGACCCGGTCGCCCGGGGCATCATGCGGCTGCTCGACGGCCGCTTCCCGGAGAGGGCCGACGAGGTCGCCGTGACCACGCGCTTCCTTGAGTCCAGCGGCCTGAACATCGGCTCCACGCTCTCCGCCCGCGGCTACGACCGCCTCTACACGATCACCGGTGTGTACGAGCTGCCCAGCGAGCTCAAGCAGGAGCAGGTCAACGCGCTGCCGGGCGCCTTCCTGAAGCCGTACGGCGCGGCCGTCGAGAAGTCCGGCCTGCCGGCGCCCGGTTACTCCACCACGTACCTGGTGGACCACCCCGGTGGTTTCACGTGGAACATGGTCAAGCAGATCAACGCCAAGGGCGTGCAGGTCGTTTCGCGCGCCGTGGTGCTGAACCCGCCGCCGGACTCCGAGGTGCCGCTCTACCAGCGCGACGGCTGGGGCGAGTTCCAGGAGAGCACGGCCGCCAAGGCGGCCGAGCTCGCCGCCGTGGGCACCGTGGTCGGTCTCGCGATGCTGGAGATCTGTCTGCTCGCCGGCCCCGCCTTCGCCGTCGGCGCCCGCCGTTCCCGCCGCCAGCTGGGCCTCGTCGGCGCCAACGGCGGTGCCCGCAGCCACATCCGGGCCATCGTGCTGAGCGGCGGCCTCGTCATCGGCGTCGCCGCAGCCGTCGTCGGCACGGTCCTCGCCGTGATCCTCACCTTCGCCCTCCGGCCCTACCTGGAGGAGTACATGGGGCAGCGGTTCGGCGGCTTCACCGTCCGGCCGCTGGAGATCCTCGGGATCGCCGCGCTGGCCGTCCTCACCGGCCTGCTCTCCGCGATCGTCCCGGCGATCACCGCCTCCCGGCAGACCGTGCTCGCCTCGCTCACCGGCCGCCGCGGGGTGCGCCGGGCCAGCCGGGTGCTGCCGCTGGTCGGTCTCGTGGCGCTGCTGCTCGGTGCCGCGATCGCCCTGTACGGCTCGGTCGTCACCGACCAGTTCATCATCGTCGCGGGCGGCTCCGCCCTCGCCGAGCTGGGCGTGGTCGCCATGACCCCGGCCCTGGTGGGCCTGTTCGGCCGCGCCGGACGCTGGCTGCCGTTGTCGCCGCGGCTCGCGCTGCGCGACGCCGTACGCAACCGGGGCCGCACGGCACCGGCCGTCGCCGCCGTCCTGGCCGCCGTCGCGGGCACGGTCGCCGTCTCCACGTACGCGGCGAGCAGAGACGCCCAGGACGAGGCCGAATACCACCCCAAGCTGCCCTACGGAGTGGTCTCCGTGTTCACCGGCGAGGACGGCGGGCGGGACGTCCCGGCGGCCCGGGAGGCCGTGCAGCGCACCTTCCCCGTCGACGTCCGCGCCGAGGTCTCCAGGATCACCGTCGGCCGGACCGGCTGCTCGACCTGGGACGCCAGCCCCGGCTGCGGCACCTACGAGGTCGTCGTCCCGAACGCCAACCAGTGCCCGCTGTGGACCGCGGCGAACGGCTCCGACGACGACCCGGCGTCGAAGTTCACCAAGGAACAGCGGCGCGCGCTCGCCAAGGACTGGCGCTGCGCCACGGACGAGGGCGGCGCCGTCCCCACCGAGGGCAACCTGCTGATCGCCGACGCCACGCTGCTCAAGGTCCTCGGCATCACGGACCCCGGCGCCGTCCGGGCCCTCGCCGACGGCAGGTACGTCAGCTTCGACCGGAGGCAGGTCGACCAGGCCGGCAAGGTCGGCATCAAGCTGGTCAGCGACAACGCCGCCGCCCAGCGCGCCGCGGAGCAGAACAAGCCGACGCCCGGCGTGCTGAAGACCTTCACCGCCTACCCGGTGCCCGGCTCCCCGAACGCCTACGGCGTGCAGGGCGTGCTCAGCCCCGCCGCCGCCAAGGCCGCCGGAATCAGCACCGTCCCGCTCGGCGCGCTCTTCACCACCGACCGGATGCCGAGCACCGAGCAGCAGCAGAAGCTCGACGCCGAGCTCGCCAAGCTCGGCGGCAAGATCGACCTCACCCTGGAGCAGGGCTACGTCAGCAAGAACAGCATCGTCCTCATCGCGCTGACCATCTTCGCGGGCCTGGTCACCATCGGCGCCGCCGGCATCGCCACCGGCCTCGCCCAGGCCGACGCCGAGGCCGACCTGAAGACGCTCGCCGCGGTCGGCGCCCCGCCCCGGGTGCGGCGCATCCTCAGCGGCTTCCAGTGCGGGGTGGTCGCGGCCATGGGCGTGCTGCTCGGCTCGGTCGCCGGTGTGCTGCCCGCGATGGGCCTGCGGCTCACGGACGAGCGCCAGCAGCTGGCGTACTACCAGGAGAGCCTCGACAACGGCTGGGGCGGCGTGACGGACGGCCCGCCGTACGTCCCGATCGTCGTGCCCTGGACGACGCTCGCCGCGCTCCTGGTGTTCGTACCGCTCGGCGCCGCGCTGCTGGCGGCCCTGGTGACCCGCTCCCGCGGGGCGCTGGCCCGCCGCGCCGCGCACTGAGACACATGTCCCGCCCCTGGAGGAGGGTGGATCACCCTCCTCCAGGGGCACACCGTGTGATGAGGCATGTGTGCGAGAGAATGGCGGCATGGATATGCCGAGGAATGACAGGTCGCAGGAGAGCAGCCCCAAGGTCCTCGTAGTGGGCCAGGACGGGATGCCGCTCGGCGGCATCCAGGGTGACGACGACGAACCCCGCGAGGTCCCGGTGACGGAAATGGTGGAGCAGCCCGCGAAGGTCATGCGCATCGGCAGCATGATCAAGCAGCTGCTGGAGGAGGTCAGGGCGGCACCTCTCGACGAGGCCAGCCGCGTCCGTCTCAAGGACATCCACGCCAGCTCGGTGAAGGAGCTGGAGGACGGGCTCGCCCCGGAACTGGTCGAGGAACTGGAGCGGCTCTCCCTGCCGTTCACCGACGAGGCCATCCCCTCCGAGTCGGAACTGCGCATCGCGCAGGCACAGTTGGTCGGCTGGCTCGAAGGGCTCTTCCACGGCATCCAGACGGCGCTGTTCGCCCAGCAGATGGCGGCCCGCGCCCAGTTGGAGCAGATGCGCCGGGCACTTCCGCCGGGCGGGCCGCACGACGATGACGACGACCACGGCCCGCACCACGGCCGTGCGGTCGGCTCCGGCCCGTATCTGTAGCCGGCCCGTACGAGTCGGGGCCCGGGCAGCGGTGAATTCCGCGGCCCGGGCCCCGTCGTATGCGGCCCACGTGGACGGCGCGCGGCCTGCGTGGTCCCGGCGCCCGCGTTCGGCGCGTCGAGCGGGTGCGGTGCGGCCTGCGCGTTCAGCGCGGGCGGTGCGGCCTACGTGTACGGCTCGCGGCCTGCGGCGTCTATGCGCTCGGTGCCAGGAGCAGCACCTTGCCGACGTGGCTGCTCGCCTCGACGGCCCGGTGGCCCTCGGCGGCGTCCGCCAGCGGCACCGTGCGGTCGACGACCGCGGTGACCGTGCCCGCCTCGACCAGCGGCCAGACGTGCTCGCGGACGGCGGCGACCACCGCCGCCTTCTCGTCCAGCGGCCGGGCGCGCAGGGTCGTGGCCAGGACGGCGGCGCGCTTGGCCATCAGGGCGCCCAGGTTCAACTCGCCCTTGACGCCGCCCTGGAGACCGATGACGACAAGCCGGCCGTTGACGGCGAGGGCCTTGATGTTCCGGTCCAGGTACTTGGCGCCGACGATGTCCAGGATGACGTCCGCTCCGGCCCCATCCGTGGCCTTGTGGAGCTCCTCGACGAAGTCCTGCTCGCGGTAGTCGATGAGGATGTCCGCGCCGAGCTCGGCGCACCGGGCCAGCTTCTCGGCGCTGCCGGCGGTGACCGCGACCCGGGCGCCGACGGCCTTGGCCAGCTGGATCGCCATCGTGCCGATGCCGCTCGCGCCGCCGTGCACGAGGAGCGTCTCGCCGGGCCGCAGATGCGCCAGCATGAAGACGTTCGACCAGACCGTGCAGGCCACCTCGGGCAGCGCGGCGGCCGTCACCAGGTCCACGCCCTGCGGCCGGGGCAGCAACTGCCCGACCGGCACGGCCACCTTCTCCGCGTAACCGCCGCCGACGAGCAGCGCGCACACCTCGTCGCCGACGGACCAGTCCGAGACGCCCGGGCCGAGCGCGACGATCCGGCCGGAGCACTCGAGCCCCGGGTAGCGGGAGCTGCCCGGCGGCGGGTCGTAGAAGCCCTGGCGCTGGAGCAGATCGGCGCGGTTGACGGCGCTCGCCACCACCTCGACGAGGACCTCGCCCTCGGCGGGGACGGGGTCGGGCACCTCGGCCCAGACCAGCGCCTCGGGTCCACCGGGTTCCGGAATCGTGATCGCATACATGCCGGCGAGGCTACTCCCGGAGCTGCCTCCGGTGGGTTCAGTCGTCGTCGGGAGTGGTCAGCGGCGTGACCGCGGCGGCGCGCACGATTGTGATGACCCGGTCGGTCAGCTGGAGCGGGCTCGCGGCGGGGTCGTCGTAGCCGAGCAGCCGGTGGCCGCGCAACACGCTGACCACCAGGTCCTTCGTCTCGCGCACGCTCTTGCCCGCCTCGGCCTTGGTCACCGGCCGTTCCACGAGGTCGAGGCCGGAGCCCTGCTGGATGAGGTCCTCCATCACGGTGCCCGCGCTGGGGCTGAGGACGGAGAGGCCGAGCAGCCGGCCGGCGGCGCTGGCGCTGGTGATGACGGCGTCGGCGCCGGACTGGCGCAGCAGCGGCGCGTTCTCCTCCTCGCGGACCGCGGCCACGATCTTCGCGCCCCTGTTGAGCTGGCGGGCCGTCAGCGTGACCAGGACGGCGGTGTCGTCGCGCTGGGTGGCGACGACGATCTGACGGGCCCTCTGCACCTCGGCGCGCAGCAGCACGTCGCTGCGGGTCGCGTCGCCGACGACACCGACGAAACCGTCGGCGTTGGCCGCCTCGATGACCTTGGTCGCCGGGTCGACGATGACGATCTGGTCCTTGCGCAGTCCGGTCGCGCACAGCGTCTGGATCGCCGAACGCCCCTTGGTGCCGAAGCCGACGATGACGGTGTGGTCGCGCAAGGTGGCCCTCCAGCGTTTCCGCCGGAACTCCTCCCGGGTCCGTTCCGTGAGGACCTCCAGGGTGGTTCCGACCAGGATGATCAGAAACAGCACGCGCAGCGGCGTGACCAGCAGGATGTTCGCGAGCCGCGCCGAGTCGCTGTACGGGACGATGTCGCCGTAGCCCGTGGTGGAGAGCGTGACGGTCGCGTAGTAGACGCTGTCGAGGAAGTCGACCGTGTCGTCGGCGTTGTCGTGGTAGCCGGACCGGTCGAGATAGACGATGAGAACGGTCGCGAGCAGCACACCCAGCGCCATCAACAGGCGTTTGGCGACCTGCTGCAGGGGCTTCTCGACCACTCGCCGGGGCAGCCTGAGCCGCGCGCCCGCGACCCGCTCGTCGGCCTGCCGGGCCATCACGTCACGGCTGGGAAGTTTCACGTGAAACACCCTCCGCCCAGGGCATCAGCCGTGGTCGGCCAGGGCAGATCGAGGACGTCGAGCGACTGTCCGGCCCGGGCCCCTCCCGGCGGGATCACGGCCATGCCGTGGGCGGCGGCGATGCTCCGGAGCATCGCCGGGCCGTTGTAGTGCAGCGGTACGGCCTCGGCGGCGCGCACCAGGACGGGCACGAGCCGCGTGTCGTGCGGATGGCCGTGCACCTCGTCGCGTACGACCGCCCGGTACGGAGCCGGGGCCGGCCGCCCGGCCAGCGCGCGCAGCAGGGGCTCGGCGAGCGTGAGAAGCCCGGAGACGGCCGCGAGCGGGTTGCCGGGCAGCCCGACGAGATGGCGGCCGTCCGCGAGCCGGGCCAGGAGCATCGGGTGGCCGGGGCGCACCTTCACGCCGTCGACGAGCAGGGTCGCGCCGGCCTTCGCGAGCACCGGGTGGACATGGTCGACCGGCCCGGCCGCGGTGCCGCCTGTGGTGACGACCACGTCGGCGGCGGAGCCGGTGACCGCCGCGTACAGCGCCTCCGCGTCGTCGCCGATCCGGCGGGTCCCGACCACCTCGACGCCGAGCGCCCGCAGCCACGGGGCGAGCATCGGACCGAGCGCGTCCCGGATCAGGCCCTCGTGAGGGAGCCCGGATGCCAGCAGCTCGTCACCGAGCACGAGAACCTCGACGCGCGGTCGCGGATGCACGGACAACTCGTCATATCCGGCCGCGGCGGCGAGCCCGAGCACGGCGGGCGTCACCGTGCTCCCGGCGGCCAGCAGCCGGTCCCCGGCGCGGCACTCCTGGCCGCGCGGCCGGATGTCCTGCCCGGGGACGACCTCACGAAGGGCGTGGAGCCGACCTGCGGTGGTGTGGGCGGTGGGGGTGATGTGGGCGTCGCCGGTGCTGTCGGCGCCGTGGGTGCTGTCGGCGCTGTGGGTGCCGTCGGCGCTGTGGGTGCCGTCGGCGCTGTGGCGTTCGGCGCCGCCAGTGCTTTCGGTGCGGGAATGCTCGCTGCGGACCACGGCGGTGGTCCCGGCCGGGACCCGGCCGCCGGTCGCGATCCGTACGGCGTCGCCGTCCGCGAGGGGCCCGGCGGGGGCGTGCCCGGCGAGGACCGCGCCCTCGGGGTCGATGCGCCAGGGGCCGGGCCCGGCAACCGCCCAGCCGTCCATGGCGGAGGTGTCGAACGACGGCAGATCGGTGAGCGCCTCCAGCGGCCCGGCGAGCACCCGCCCGAGCGCCCCGGCCAGCGGCACCATCTCGGGGGTTCGGCCCGCCACCGCGCGCTCCCCGGCCCGCGCGGCGAGCGCGCGGGCGTCGGGCCAGGGAGTGGCGCGGTGGCGCTCGGTACGGGCCGCGGGGGCCTGGGGAGCCGTGGAAGCAGCAGGAGCCTGGGGGGCAGGGGGGACCGGGGGCCGGTGTCCGTCGACGAGCGCGATGGCCTCGTCGATCACGTCGTCGTCGGACGACCGGGCGTCGGACGTCTGGGCGTCGGGCGACCGGGCGTCGGGCGGCTGTGCGGTGGGCGGCTGTGCGGTGGGCCGCTGGGCGCCGTCGGGCGCGCGCTCGGTCATGGTCATCCGGCCTCGTCCTGCTCGGCGGCCCACCGCTGGGCGAGCACGGCCGCCTTGCGGGCGGCCTCCGCCACGGCCTCCGGGCCGCCCTTGCCGCCGGCCGCCTGCGCCGCCGCGTATCCGACCAGGAAGGTGGTCAGCGGCGCGGCGGGCCGCGCGACGCCGTGCGCCGCGTCCCGCGCCAGGTCCAGCAGCACGTTCGTGTCGACGTCCAGGTCGATGCCCAGCTCGTCCTTGACCGCGGTGATCCATTCGTTCAGCACGTGCCCATGCTCCCTGATCCGCGCACGGGCCGCTGCGATGTCCTCCCAGGTGTCGCAGTCGAAGGACGCACCCAGGGAGTTCTCCGACTTGGTCGCCGCCACGCGGACCACCGTCAGGGCGCCCGTGACCAGGCGCAACGGAAGCCCGGTGAGCGTGCCGCGCTCGGCCGCGAGCCCCGCGAGCACGCGCCGCAGCGCCCCGGCCCGGTACACGGCGACGAGCGGCTGTGTCCGCCCGTCCGCGTCGACGGTGACCGCCGCCTCGGCCCCGGGCGCCGCGTCGAGCGCTGCCACGAGCCGCCGGGCGGTGTCGGGCGCGAAGAACGGCAGGTCGGCGGAGAGGACGAGGACGAGCGGCGCGGGGGCGGCCGGGCCGGTGACGGGTGCGGCCGGGCCGGGATCGCGCGCCGCGGACGTGCCGCCGGAGACGGGAGCCCGACGGTCCCCCGCGGGCGCGTCGGTGGCCGCCCCGGGAACGCCCGGCCCAGCGGTCGGGGCCGCCGCTTCGGCGGGCGAGGTACCGGTTTCCGGCCGGCCGGCAGGCGTGGGACCGACGGGCAAGGCGCCGGCCTCGAAGCGGCCGGCGGGCGTCGGACCGGCGTCCGTGGTGTCGGAGGGCCCCATGGTGTCGGAGGGCCCTGTGGGCGCGGCGCCCGCGAGGTGGCGCAGGCCCGCGTCGAGCGCGGCGACGGGGCCGCCGCCGGGTGGGTTCTCGCGGGTCCACTCGACGGGGCGGGCGGTGGCCCGGGGCGAGGCGACGACCACGGTGCGACGGGCGTCGCGGCAGCCGGCGAGGACCCGGTCGAGCAGGGGGCGGCCCCCGACCCGTACGCCGGGCTTGTCGGCCCCGCCGAGCCGCCGGGCCGAGCCTCCCGCGAGCACGAGGGCGTCGTAAGCGGTCGTCATCCCAGCAGTATGGTCCGGGATCGCCCGGCCGCGGCCGGGTCGTCTCACGGAAGGAGACGACCCTGGGCCGAACGGTCCGGGGCCCGGCGTGAGGTTGGGCCCCGGACGAGGCCGCCGGGAACCGGCGGGGCCCCTTGCCCTGCCGGCTTCCGCCCCGGCGGAGTCCGTGCGGTCCTGCGATCCCGCATGCAGTCCCGCGGTCGTGCAGTCCCACAGTCGTGCGGTCGTGCGGTCGTGCGGTCGTGCGGTCAGAGCGTGCGCAGCAGCACCGCGGGGTTCTCGACGCAGTCCGCGACATAGCGCAGGAAGCCGCCGGCCGTCCCGCCGTCGCAGACCCGGTGGTCGAAGGTGAGCGACAGCTGCACCACCTGACGGACCGCCAGCTCACCCTGGTGCACCCACGGCTTGGGCACGATCCGGCCGACGCCCAGCATGGCCGCCTCGGGGTGGTTGATGATCGGCGTGGAGCCGTCGACCCCGAACACCCCGTAGTTGTTCAGCGTGAACGTGCCGCCGGTCAGGTCCGCCGGGGTCAGGGACCCCGCCCGCGCGGCCTCGGTCAGCCGGGCGAACTCGGCGGTCAGCGACTCGGCCGTGCGGCCGCCCGCGTCCTTGACCACGGGGACGACCAGACCGCGCTCGGTCTGGGCCGCGAACCCGAGGTGCACGGACGGCAGCCGGACGATCTCGCGCGCGGCCGTGTCGACCGTCGAGTTGAGCTCCGGGAAGCGGGACAGGGCGTGCGTGCAGATCCGGGCGAGCAGCGCGAGGACGGAGATCTTCGGCCCGCCCGCCGCGTTCATCGCCGCCCGCGCGGCCATGAGTTCGGTCGCGTCGGCGTCCACCCAGCAGGTCGCGTCGGGTATCTCCGTACGGCTCCGGGACAGCTTGTCGGCGACCGCGCCGCGCACTCCGCGCAGCGGTATGCGTTCGCCGGCGGCGGCCACGGCGACGGGCGCCGGTGCCGAAGCGGCGGCCGGGGCGGCCGGGGCAGCGGCGGCCCGGTCCCGTACGGCGAGCGCGGTCTCCACGTCGACGCGCAGGATGAGCCCGTCGGGCCCCGAGCCACGCACCTCGCGCAGGTCGAGCCCCCGGTCCCGGGCGAGCTTGCGCACCAGCGGCGAAATGACGGCGACGGGCCCCTGCGGCGCGACGACCTGCGCCGGAGCCGGGATGACCGGAGCGGCAGCGGGAGCCGGCGCGGGCACGGCGGCCACGGGCGCGGCAGCCGCGGACGGCTCGCGGCGGACCCGGCGGCGACGGGCGGCGGGCCCGCTGGTGCCGTAGCCGACGAGGACGTTGCCCGAGTACTCGGAGGACTCGGCGTCCGATGCCTTCGGTGCCGGCGAGGTCTGCGAGGTCTCCGGCGCCTTGGTCGCGGCCGGCCCGGGCGCGCCGGTCCGCTCCGAGGAGCCGCCGACGGCCACCGTCAGGAGCGGGGCGCCGACGGGGAGTTCGGTCCCCTCCTCGCCGAAGCGGGCGGTGACCACACCGCCGTACGGGCAGGGCACCTCCACCATCGCCTTGGCCGTCTCGACCTCGACGACCGGCTGGTCGATGGTGACGACGTCGCCGACGTCGACGAGCCACCGCACGATCTCGGCCTCGGTGAGGCCCTCGCCGAGGTCGGGCAGCTTGAATTCGAGCACCTGGGCCATCAGCTCTCCGCCTCCCACTGGAGCCGCGCGACCGCGTCGAGGATCCGGTCCACGCCCGGCAGGTGGTGACGCTCGAGCATCGGCGGCGGATACGGGATGTCGAATCCGGCGACCCGCAGCACCGGCGCCTCCAGGTGGTGGAAGCAGCGCTCGGTGACCCGGGCCGCGATCTCGGCGCCGGGCCCGGCGAAGCCGGTCGACTCGTGCACGACGACGGCCCGGCCGGTGCGCTTCACGGACGCGCAGACGGTCTCCTCGTCGAAGGGCACGAGCGAGCGCAGGTCGACGACCTCCAGGTCCCAGCCCTCGGCCGTGGCCGCCTCGGCGGCCTCCAGGCACACCGGCAGGGACGGGCCGTAGGTGATGAGGGTCGCGCTGGTGCCGGGGCGGCGCACGACCGCCTTGCCTATCGGCTCGACGGCGGCCGGCGCCTCGGGCGACCAGTCGGACTTCGACCAGTAGAGCCGCTTGGGCTCCAGGAAGACCACCGGGTCGTCGGAGGCGATGGCGGCCCGCAGCAGCCCGTAGGCGTCCTCGACGGTCGCCGGGGCGACGACGTGGAGGCCCGGGGTGGCCATGTAGTAGATCTCGGAGGAGTCGCTGTGGTGCTCGACGCCGCCGATCCCGCCGCCGTACGGCACCCGGACCACGAGCGGCATCGGCATCGCGCCGCGGGTGCGGTTGCGCATCCGCGAGACATGGCTGATGAGCTGCTCGAACGCCGGGTAGGCGAAGGCGTCGAACTGCATCTCGACGACCGGCCGGAGCCCGTACATCGCCATGCCGACGGCCGTGCCGAGGATGCCCGCCTCGGCCAGCGGCGTGTCGGTGCAGCGGTCCTCGCCGAACTCCTTCGCGAGCCCGTCGGTGACGCGGAAGACGCCGCCGAGCGTGCCGACGTCCTCGCCCATCACATGGACGGTGGGATCCTCGGCCATGGCGTCGCGCATGGCCCGCTGGAGGGCCTGCGCCATGGTCGCCGGCTTGGCAGCCTTCGCGGCCCGCCGCGCTGTCGCCTGGGTGGTCATCCCGCCTCGCTCTCGGCGTCGAGCTCTGCCCGCAGCTGCTCCGCCTGCTCGCGCAGCTGCACGGTCTTCTCGGCGTACACGTGGGCGAACAGGTCCATCGGGTCGAGCACGGGGTCCGCGTTCATCCGCTCGCGCAGCCGTGCCGCCATCTCCTCGGCCTCCTCGGCGGCGGCGCGCCGGCCGTCCTCGTCGAGCAGTCCGCGCTCGGTCAGCTCCCGCTCCAGGATCAGCACCGGGTCGTGCGCCTTCCACGCCTCGACCTCGGCGTCGCCGCGGTAGCGGGTGGCGTCGTCGGCGTTGGTGTGGGCGTCGATCCGGTACGTGACGGCCTCGACGAGCGTGGGCCCGCCGCCGCGCCGGGCGCGGGCGACGGCCTCGGTGAGGACCTGGTGGACGGCGACCGCGTCGTTGCCGTCGACGAGCCGGCCCGGCATCCCGTACCCGACGGCCTTGTGGGCGAGGGAGGGCGCGGCGGTCTGCTTGGCGAGCGGCACGGAGATCGCGAAGCCGTTGTTCTGCACGAGGAAGACCACCGGGGCCTGCCAGACCGCGGCGAAGTTCAGCGCCTCGTGGAAGTCGCCCTCGCTGGTGCCTCCGTCGCCGACCATGGCGAGCGCCACGACGTCGTCGCCCTTCAGCCGGGCCGCGTGGGCCAGGCCCACGGCGTGCGGGAGCTGGGTCGCGAGCGGCGTGGACAGCGGGGCTATGCGGTGCTCGCGCGGGTCGTAGCCGGTGTGCCAGTCGCCCCGCAGCAGCGTCAGGGCCTGCACGGGGTCGAGTCCACGGGCGACGGCGGCGAGCGTGTCGCGGTACGAGGGGAAGAGCCAGTCCCGCTCCTCAAGGGCCAGCGCGGCGGCGACCTCGCAGGCTTCCTGGCCGGTCGTGGACGGGTAGACGGCGAGCCGGCCCTGCTTGGTCAGGGCCGTGGCCTGCGCGTTGTACCGGCGGCCACGGACCAGCTCGGCGTAGAGACGCCGCAGCAGCGCGGGATCGGCGTCGGCCACCGCGTCCGTGCCGAGCACGCGCAGCGGTTCCGCGTCCGGCAGCAGCGGGGCGGGGTCGACGCGCGGCTGCCAGGCCGGGGGCGGGGTGGGCCGGTAGGCGCGGGGGGCACCGGGGGGCGCTTGGACTGTCGAACTGCGCTGTTGCAACGAGTCCACCTCCTCATGCGAGCGGGCATAAGACCCGAAGGCGGGTGGCGCGAAATGTGGCGCGCCTCACCTACCGATTGTTCGGTCGTGGAGGCATTTTGGCTACAGGCGCCTCAAGCCTGTGGACAAACGGTTTTCCACAGCCTGGGATGGGTGCAAGTCGTCCACGATAGAGAGGCGGGGGGCTATGGCGGAAGAACAAATGGCCGACATCGAGGGGCGCCCGGACGACGAGCGCCTGAACGCGCTCCCCGGCGCCGCCCTCCCGGCGGCCCCGGCCGGCGGGCCGCAGACGTACCAGGGGACGACTTCCGGCCCTCCCGCCATGGTCCCTCCGGGCGGGCCCGCCCGCCCGCTGGACGCGATCGACCGGGACATCCTGCGGCTGCTCCAGGCGGACGGTCGCGCCTCGGTCCGCTCGGTCGCCGAACGGGTCCACGTCTCGCGCGCCAACGCGTACGCGCGGATCAACCGGCTCATCGAGGACGGCGTGATCCGCGGCTTCGGCGCCCGCGTCAACCACGAGCGGGCGGGGCACGGCGCCTCCGCCTACATCACCCTCAAGATCGTCCAGAACACCTGGCGAACCGTCCGCGAACAGCTCCGGGCCCTGCCGGGCGCCGCCCACATCGCCCTCGTCAGCGGCGACTTCGACGTCCTGCTGCTCGTGCACACCCCGGACAACCGCACCCTGCGTGAGCTGGTGCTCACCCGGCTCCAGTCGATCCCCGAAGTCCTGTCGACCCACACCCTGCTGGTCTTCGAGGAGACGGACCTGGACCCGTGCACGGAACTGAGGGACTGAGGGACTGAAGGACTGCGGAACTCAGGGGCCGAGGGGCCGACGGGCCGAGTGGCCCGGGGGCCGAGGGGCCGATACGCGGGAAGACGAGAGCCCGCCCGGGCGACCCGGGCGGGCTCGGCGCGTCGGCGCGACGGCGCGGACGGACGGCTCAGCTCGCCGTCCGCAGCCCGTCGAAGGCCATGTGGACGAGCGTGTCCACCAGCTGCTCCCGCTCCGCCTGGGAGGCGTACTGCGGCCGGTACCACTCCACCAGCGAGTTGATCATGCCGAAGAGCAGCCGGGTCGCGAGCCGTATGTCCAGGTCGGCCCGCAGGTCGCCGTCGACGACGGCCGACTTCAGGAGCTCGGCCACCCGGTGGTCGAACTCGCGGCGCCGCTCCAGCGCCCACCGCTCCGTCTTGGTGTTGCCCCGCACCCGCAGCAGCAGCGTCACGTACGGAAGCTCCTCGATCAGCACCTCGACCGTGCGCCGGGTCACGTACTCGACCCGCTCGATCGCCCGGCCACGGCCCGCCGCCGGCTCGTCGAGGACCGCGAAGAGCCCGTCGAGCGCCCGGCTCACGGCCCGGTGCAGCAGCTCCTCCTTGCCGGCGACGTGGTGGTAGATCGACGACTTGGAGATCCCCGCCGCCTTGGACAGGTGCTCCATGGACGTGCCGTCGTAGCCGCGCTCGTTGAAGACCTGCACGGCGACCGTGAGCAGCGTCTCGGGGGTGTACGTGTCGCGTCGCGCGGTGGTCATCGGCTCTCCTCCGCCTCTGCGGCTTCTTCCTCGGACGCCCGGCGCGCGAGCGCGAGCGAGGGCGCGTAACGGCCGGTGGGGTAGCGCTCGTGCAGCTCGCCGAGCAGGTCCCGCACGCGCGCGTGCCCGATCCGCGCGGCCCACTCCAGCGGCCCCACGGGGTAGTTGACCCCGAGCCGCATCGCCGTGTCCACGTCCTCGGCGGAGGCCACGCCCCGGTCGACGGCGTCGGCGGCGACGTCCGCCAGCATCGCGACCGTGCGGGCGACGATCATGCCCGGTACGTCACCGATGACCGACACCTGCTTGCCGAGCGCCTGGAACAGGCCGACGGCCTCGGCGAGGACGTCGGGGTCGATGCCGCGCCGGGCCGACAGAACGATCCTGCTCGCCTTCTCGTAGTCGAGGGCGAGGTCGAAGTGGACGATCTCGTCCTGGTGGTACTCGAAGGCGGTCTCGCCGTCCGCGAGGGCGAGCTCCGCGCCACCGGGCAGCTCGATGATCCCGCCGCCGCGCTTGCGCCGCACCGCGATCCCGGCCCGCTCGAAGAGGCCGACCAGCGGCTCGGCCGGCCCGAGGTCGCCCCGCACGGTGATCCGCGCGGGTGCCTCGGCCGGCGGCGCGGTGTGCGGCTCGGGGCGCTCGGCGCCCTCCGCGTACGGGAACCAGCCGTGCCCCGTCTTGCGGCCGAGGCGGCCGGACTCGACGAGCCGCCGCTGGGCGAGCGAGGGGGTGAACTTCGGGTCCTGGAAGAAGGACTCCCACACCGAGCGGGTCACGGCCTCGTTGACGTCCTGCCCGATGAGGTCGGTCAGCTCGAAGGGGCCCATCCGGAAGCCGCCGCACTCGCGCAGGGCCGCGTCGATGGTGGCGGGGTCGGCGGCGCCCTCCTCGAAGATCCGCAGCGCCTCCGCGTAGAAGGGGCGGGCGACCCGGTTGACGATGAAGCCGGGGGTGTCGGCGCAGCGCACCGGCGTCTTGCCCCACCGCTTCATCGTCTCGTACGCGCGCGCGGCGGTGGCCGGGGCGGTGGCGAAGCCGCTGACGACCTCGACGAGCGGCAGCAGCGGCGCCGGGTTGAAGAAGTGCAGGCCGACGAACCGGCCGGGCAGCCGGAGCCCTCCCGCGATGGCGGTGACGGAGAGGGAGGAGGTGTTGGTGGCGAGCACGGTGTCCGCGCCGACGACCTGCTCGAGGTCGGCGAAGAGCTGCTGCTTGACCTCGAGTCGCTCGACGATCGCCTCGATGACCAGGGCGGTGTCCGCGAGGCCGGCGAGCTCGTCGGCGGCGTGCAGCCGGCCGAGCGCCGCGTCGCGCTCCGCCGCGTCGAGCCGGCCCTTCTCGACCAGCCGGTCCAGGCGGCCCGCGACGGCCTTCACGGCTTCCGCGGCCCGGCCGGGGGCGCTGTCGTAGAGGCGTACGGGATGGCCGGCGACCAGGGCGACCTGGGCGATCCCCTGCCCCATGGTCCCGGTGCCGACGACGGCGACGACGCCGTCCGGCTCGATGCCCGGCTCGGCGACCGGCCGAGTGGCCGACCCGGTGACCGGTCCGGTGGCCGGCCCGGTGGGACGGGCTCCGTCGGCAGCCGACACCGTGTCGCCGTTCCCCTGCCCCTGGACGGTCGTGCTGGCGCTCATAGGAGTGATCCTCCCCGATGGGTTTTCCACAGGATCGCCGGACCCCCTTGTCCCGACCGATCGTTCGGTTACTCTAACTCCGTACGCGTCTCCCTGCCCAGCTCGACGAGGAGTTGGTCCATCCATGGCCACCGCTCAGCTGACCACCGACGTTCTGGCCGAGAAGCACCGGTCCACACTCGATCAGGCGCTCGCCACGATCCGCACCCGTGCCTACTGGTCCCCGTACCCGGAGCACCCGAAGGCGTACGGGGAGAACGGCTCGCTGGACGCCGCCGCCGGCCTCGCCGCCTATCAGGAGCTGCTGGGCCGGCGCTTCGAGCTCGACCAGCCCGGCATCGACGGCTGGGTCCCCGGCGAGACCTCGCCGTACGGCCCGGAGCTCGGCGTGGAGTACCCGCACGCCGACCTCGACGTGCTGCTCCCGGCGATGCGCGCCGGCCTCGCCGCCTGGCGGGACGCCGGGCCCGAGACCCGCGCGATGGTGTCCCTGGAGATCCTCGCCCGGATCTCCGCCCGCACCCACGAGTTCGCCCACGCCGTCATGCACACCAGCGGCCAGGCGTTCATGATGGCGTTCCAGGCCGGCGGCCCGCACGCCCAGGACCGCGGCCTGGAGGCCGTGGCGTACGCGTACGAGGAGCAGACCCGCACCCCGGCCGGCCGCGCCGCCTGGTCCAAGCCCCAGGGCAAGCGCGACCCGCTGGAGCTCACCAAGGAGTTCACGGCCGTCGGCCGCGGCATCGGCCTCGTCATCGGCTGCAACACCTTCCCGACCTGGAACGGCTACCCGGGCCTGTTCGCCTCCCTCGCCACCGGCAACGCGGTGCTGGTCAAGCCGCACCCGCGCGCGGTGCTGCCGCTGGCCCTCACCGTCCGCGTCGCCCGCGAGGTCCTCGCCGAGTCCGGCTTCGACCCCAACCTGGTGGCGCTGGCCGCCGAGCGTCCCGGCGAGGGCATCGCCAAGACGCTGGCCGTCCGCCCCGAGATCCGGATCATCGACTACACCGGCTCGACCGCCTTCGGCGACTGGCTGGAGACCAACGCCCGCCAGGCGCAGGTCTACACGGAGAAGGCCGGCGTCAACACGGTCGTCGTCGACTCCACCGACGACTACAAGGGCATGCTCTCCAACCTGGCGTTCTCGCTGTCCCTGTACAGCGGCCAGATGTGCACCACCCCGCAGAACCTGCTGATCCCCCGCGACGGCATCACCACCGACCAGGGCCCCAAGTCCTACGACGAGGTCGTCGCCGACCTCGCCGCCTCGGTCGGCGGCCTCCTCGGTGACGACGCCCGCGCCAACGCGCTCCTCGGCGCCCTCGTCAACCCCGACGTCAAGGCCCGCCTGGAAGCGGCCGCCGGCCTCGGCGAGGTGGCCCTCGCCTCCCGCGAGATCGTCAACCCGGAGTTCCCGGACGCGGTCGTCCGTACGCCCGTCATCGTGAAGCTCGACGGCTCCAAGCCCGACTCGGAGGCCGCCTACTTCTCCGAGTGCTTCGGCCCCGTCTCCTTCGCCGTCTCGGTCGACTCCACGGCCGACGCCCTGGAGCTCCTGCGCCGCACCGTCCGCGAGAAGGGCGCCATGACCGTCGGCGCCTACACCACCTCGCCGGACACCGAGCGCGCCGTCGAAGAGGTCTGCCTGGAAGAGTCCGCCCAGCTCTCCCTCAACCTCACCGGCGGCGTCTACGTCAACCAGACCGCCGCCTTCTCCGACTTCCACGGCTCCGGCGGCAACCCGGCCGCGAACGCGGCGCTGTGCGACGGCGCCTTCGTCTCGAACCGCTTCCGCGTCGTGGAGGTTCGCCGCCAGGCCTGACCCGCCCGAACCGTCGGGGCCCCGAGGAGGGGCGGGGCCCCGACGCACGACACGGAGCCCGCCGTACGACGGGCCCCTCCGAACGACGGGGCCCTCCGAACGACGGGGCCCTCCGTACAACGCGGAGCCCTCCGTACAACGGGGGCCCTGCGCATCACACGGGGGCCAAGGGCCGGAGCCCCTCAGGCGATCTCAGGCGATCTCAGTCGATCTGGGCGTACCTCTGCACCCACGCGTGCATCGCGATCGCCGCCGCCGCTCCCGCGTTGATCGACCGCGTCGAGCCGAACTGGGCGATCGAGCACACCATCTCCGAGGCCTCCCACGCCTCCTGCGTCAGGCCCGGCCCCTCCTGCCCGAACAGCAGCACGCACCGCCGCGGCAGCACCGTCCGCTCCAGCGGCACCGCGCCCGGCAGGTTGTCGATGCCGATGATCGGCAGCCCCTCGGCGGCCGCCCAGGCGGTCAGCTGGGCGGTGTCGGGGTGGTGGCGCACGTGCTGGTAGCGGTCGGTGACCATGGCCCCGCGCCGGTTCCAGCGCCGCCGCCCCACGATGTGCACCTCCTTGGCGAGAAACGCGTTGGCGGTGCGCACCACGGAGCCGATGTTGAAGTCGTGGCCCCAGTTCTCCACCGCCACGTGGAAGTCGTGGCGGCGGGTGTCGAGGTCCGCGACGATCGCCTCACGCGTCCAGTAGCGGTAGCGGTCGACGACGTTGCGCCGGTCGCCGCCGGCGAGCAGCTCGGGGTCGTAGCGCTCGCCTTCGACGCCTTCGGGCCACGGCCGCGGGTGCGGCCCGACGCCGACCTCGGGGCCGTACCCCTCGTCGTACTGGATGGGCTGTTCTTCGGTGGTGCTCACCCGACGAGGGTACGGGGACCGTCCTCCGTACGGCTCTGTTCGGGCACGGGCGCGACGTCGGCGGCCCGCCCGAGCACCCGGTCCCGAACGCGCGCGACCCGCGCCCCCGCCCACACCAGGAAGCCCGTCGGCAGGAACACCGCGTCCGCGGCGATCATCGCGAGCGAGAAGAACGGCAGTCCGAGCAGCAGCGCGATACCGGCGTGCTCCAGCATCATCGCCGCGAGCAGCACGTTCTTGACCTTGCGGTTGAAGAGCGTGAAGGGGAACGCGACCTGCACGATCACCGTGCCGTAGGTCAGCAGCAGCACCATCGTGCCGCTGTCGCCGAGCAGTCCGGAGAGGGCGGGCCAGGGCGAGAAGTAGTCGAGGTGCAGCGGGTAGTAGAGCGCGGTGCCGTCCTGCCAGCGCGAGCCCTGGACCTTGTACCAGCCGGCCGTCGCGTAGATCAGACAGACCTCCGCCATGATCACGACGAGGGTGGTGTTGTGGGCGAGGTTGGCGACGACGTCGAGGAGCGTGCGCGGCTCGTCGGGCGCGTACCGGCACACCAGCCACCACAGCCCGTGCCCCAGCCACAGCACCCACAGCAGCACCAGCAGCCACCACTCGCCGGTGATGTCCGAGAACCAGGTCGCGGCGAGCAGGAAGCCGCCGAGCACGGTCCACAGGAGCGGCCCGACGAAACGGTCCTCCCCCTTGCCCCGGGCGGCCCGGCGGGCGTCGAGCGACCACACCTGAGCGCAGCGGGTGAGGACGAGGTAGAGCGACATGATGTGGACGACGTTGTCGCCGCCGTCGCCCATGAAGATGGCGCGGTTCTGCAGGGACAGCACGCCCGCCATGAAGACCACGGAGACGGCGCGGGTGCGCCAGCCGACCAGCAGGAGCACGGCGGAGAGCACGGCGAGCGCGTAGACGGTCTCGAACCAGAGCCGCCCGTCGGACCACATCAGCGCGCTGAAGGAGCGGTTGTCGGCGATCAGCCGTCGCCCCATCTCCCAGGACCAGGGGCTGTCGGGCCCGTACAGCTCCAGACGGTGCGGCCATTCGCGCAGCAGGAACAGCAGCCAGGTGAGGGAGAAGCCGATCCGGACGATCGCCGTCTGGTACGGGCCGAGGGCGTGCGCGGTGACCTTCTGCACGGCGGCGGCGAGCCGGCGGTCGAAGGGCGGCCGGCCGGCGGACGGCGGGCGGTCGGCGGAGGGGCGGGACGGGGCGACGGCGGACGGCGCAGCAGACGCCGCGGAGGGAGCGGCAGACGCGGTGGAGGGGCTCTCGGTCGTCATCGGGCGGCCGCCTCGGTGTCGGTGGTCTTCCCGGTCGCTCCCGCGGGCCGGTCGGCGTCGGTGATCCGCCACCAGGCGTAGCTGCGGTACGAGGGCCGGGTGTCGGTCTTCTCGGTGCTCCACGGCGGCGCCTGCACGGACCGGGTGGCGGAGCGCAGCTGGATCTTCAGCACCCGGCCGCCGAGCTCCCGCTCGTCGAGGCGGGAGAGCACGATCCGGCGCAGGTAGCTCCCGGAGAGTTCGCCGCGCACCCCGTTGGGCCGGTCGTCGTCGGTGTGCGAACCGACGTAGAAGTCCCAGGCCCGGCGCAGCTCGTTCTGCACGGTGTGGCTGGGGACGACGCTGCCGCGGATCTTCCCGGCGTCCTGGGCGGTGAGGTCGATCCACCCGGTGGTCCGGCGGCTGCCGTCCGCGCCGGCGATCTGGGCGCGGACCTCGACGGAGATGTTCTGCTGCAGCGGGTTGGGCGCGAAGAGCTTCCAGTTCTGCTCGAACTCGGGGTAGATCCAGTCGTCGACGGCCTCGCCGTGCTGCTTGGTCAGGGTGTTCGACGGCGCGACGTGCAGGAACACCATCGCGAGGTGGACGCAGGCGAAGACGCCGAGGACGGCGAGGGCGACGGCCGCGACCACCTGGTACGGCATCGAGAGCGCGGCGATACCGGCCCGGGGCGCGGTCGCCGGCTCCGGCTCAGGCTCGCGCTCGGCGGGGTGGTCGGCGGGGGGCTCGGCCACGCGCTCGGCCAGGTGCTCGGCCACGCGCTGGGCGGGGGGCTCGGCCACGCGCTCGGCGGGGTGCTCGGCCACCCGTTCGGGCGAACCGTCCGGCCCGGGCGCGTCCGCGGCCCTGTCGTCGTACGAGTCCATCGCGCCCGCTCCCGGTCGGCCTAAGGAGTTATCCACAGAGGTTGACACCATACGGGCCCCCGAACGACCATTGAAGTCATTCAACCGAACGATCGGTCGGTAGGGGGTTCCGATGACCGCAGGTACGGCAGAGACGACAGCGACAGAGGGGTCGGCAGCGATCCAGGCCGCGACCCAGGCCGCCCTGGAAGCGGTCTTCGATGCCGCCGTCGCCGCCGACGAGCGCATCGAGCCGCGCGACTGGATGCCGGACGCCTACCGGACCGGTCTGATCCGCCAGATCGCCCAGCACGCCCACTCCGAGATCATCGGCATGCAGCCGGAGGCCAACTGGATCACCCGCGCGCCCAGCCTGCGGCGCAAGGCGATCCTCATGGCCAAGGTCCAGGACGAGGCAGGGCACGGGCTGTATCTGTACAGCGCCGCCGAGACGCTGGGCGCCAGCCGCGACGAGCTGCTCGACAAGCTCCACTCCGGCCGCCAGAAGTACTCGTCGATCTTCAACTACCCCACGCTGACCTGGGCCGACGTCGGCGCCATCGGCTGGCTCGTGGACGGCGCGGCCATCACCAACCAGGTCCCGCTGTGCCGCTGCTCCTACGGGCCGTACGCCCGCGCGATGGTCCGCGTCTGCAAGGAGGAGTCCTTCCACCAGCGGCAGGGGTACGAGGCGCTGCTCGCCCTCTCCCGCGGCACCGAGGCCCAGCACGCGATGGCCCAGGACGCCGTGAACCGCTGGTGGTGGCCGTCGCTGATGATGTTCGGCCCGCCGGACGACGAGTCGACCCACTCCGCCCAGGCCATGGCCTGGAAGATCAAGCGCCACTCCAACGACGAGCTGCGCCAGCGTTTCGTCGACATCGCCGCCCCGCAGGCCGAGTCCCTCGGCCTCACCCTCCCCGACCCCGACCTGAAGTGGAACGAGGAGCGCGGGCACTACGACTTCGGCCCGATCGACTGGGACGAGTTCTGGAACGTCCTCAAGGGCAACGGGCCCTGCAACGAACAGCGGCTCGCCAAGCGCCGCCAGGCCCACGAGGACGGCGCCTGGGTCAGGGACGCCGCCGCGGCCTACGCCGCGAAGCACGACCAGCACACGCACGCGAACGGGACCGGGGAGGCACGGGCATGACCACCGAAGGATGGCCGCTGTGGGAGGTCTTCGTGCGCTCGCGCCGCGGCCTGTCCCACACCCACGCCGGCAGCCTCCACGCCCCGGACGCCGAGATGGCCCTGCGCAACGCCCGCGACCTCTACACCCGTCGCAACGAGGGCGTGTCGATCTGGGTCGTCCCGTCCGGCGCGATCACCGCCTCCTCGCCCGACGAGAAGGACCCGTTCTTCGAGCCGGCCGCGGACAAGCCGTACCGCCACCCCACCTTCTACGAGATCCCGGACGGGGTGAAGCACCTGTGACCGGCACCCGGCCCACCGCCACCGCGACGGCGACCACCGCCGTCCCGGCGGCGGCGCTCGCCCTCGGCGACGACGCCCTGATCCTCGCCCAGCGCCTGGGGGAGTGGGCGGGCAGCGCGCCCGTCCTCGAAGAAGAGGTCGCGCTCGCCAACATCGCGCTCGACCTGCTCGGCCAGGCCCGGGTGCTGCTCTCCCTCGTCGGCGACGAGGACGAACTGGCGTACCTCCGCGAGGAGCGCGCCTTCCGCAACTGCCAGCTCGTCGAGCAGCCGGGCGGCGACTTCGCGCACACCATCGCCCGCCAGCTGTACTTCTCGACCTACCAGCGGCTCCTCTACGGGCAGCTGGCCGCGGGCGACGGTCCGCTCGCCGGGCTCGCCGCCAAGGCCGTCAAGGAAGTCGCGTACCACCAGGACCACGCCGAGCACTGGACCCTGCGCCTCGGCGACGGCACCGACGAGAGCCACCGGCGCATGCAGGACGCCTGCGACGCCCTGTGGCGGTACACGGGCGAGCTGTTCCAGCCCCTCGACGGCCTCGACATCGACACCGCAGCCATGGAGCGCGCCTGGCTCGACTCCGTCACCGGCGTCCTCGAGCGGGCCACGCTCACCGTGCCCGCCGGCCCGCGCACCGGCGCCTGGAGCGCGGGCGCCGGCCGCCAGGGCCTGCACACCGAATCCTTCGGCCGGCTGCTCGCCGAGATGCAGCACCTGCACCGCAGCCACCCGGGGGCGTCATGGTGACCACGGCCCCCGGCGTCTTGAGCGCCGCCGGCACTCCGAGCGCCGCGAGCGCTCCGAGCGCCCAGACGGCCCCGGCCGCCACAGGCTCCCCGACCTCCCTGGCCTCCCCGACCTCTCCGGTCCCCGCGGCCTCCCCGGCCTCCCCGGCCTCCCCGGCCTCCCCGGCTGCCGCTCCGACGGCCCTGGAGCGGGAACTGGCCCGCATCGCCGGGGCCGTCCCCGACCCCGAGCTGCCGGTCCTCACCCTCGCCGAACTCGGCGTGCTCCGCGGCGTCCACGTACACGCCCCCGGCCGCGTCGAGGTCGAGCTCACCCCCACCTACACCGGCTGCCCGGCCATCGAGGCGATGTCCTCCGACATCGAGCACGCCCTGCGCGAGCACGGCGTGCCCGAGGTCTCCGTCGTCACCGTCCTCAGCCCCGCCTGGTCCACGGACGACATCACCGAGGAAGGCCGCCGCAAACTCGAGGAGTTCGGCATCGCGCCGCCCCGCCCGCAGGGCCCCGCCGGCGGACCGGTGCCGCTGGCCCTGGCCATCCGCTGCCCCCACTGCGGCTCCACCGACACCGAACTCCTCAGCCGCTTCTCCTCCACCGCGTGCAAGGCACTGCGCCGCTGCGCGTCCTGCCGCGAACCGTTCGACCACTTCAAGGAGTTGTAGATGGCGTCCTCAAGCTCTGGACGGGCCGGGTTCCATCCGCTCCGGGTGAGCGAGGTCGAACCGCTCACCGACGACTCCGTGGCCGTCACCTTCGCGGTCCCGCCCGAGCTGCGCGAGTCCTACCGCCACACTCCCGGCCAGCACCTCGCCCTGCGCCGCACCGGGCAGCACGGCGAGGAGATCCGCCGCACGTACTCGATCTGCGCCCCGGCCGTCACCGAGGGCGAGCCGCCCGTCCTGCGCGTCGGCATCCGCCTCGTCGACGGCGGCGAGTTCTCCACGTACGCCCTCAAGGAGCTCGCCGTCGGCGACACCGTCGAGGTCATGGAGCCGATGGGCCGCTTCGTGCTTCCCCCGCGCCCCGGACACTTCGCGGCCGTGGTCGGCGGCAGCGGCATCACCCCGGTCCTGTCCATGGCCGCCACCCTGCTCGCCCGTGAGCCCGAGGCCCGTTTCTGCCTCGTCCGCAGCGACCGCACCGCGTCCTCCACGATGTTCCTCGACGAGGTCGCCGACCTGAAGGACCGCTACCCCGACCGCTTCCAGCTGGTCACCGTGCTCTCCCGCGAGGAGCAGCAGTCCGGCCTGCCCTCCGGCCGGCTCGACCGCGAGCGGCTCACCGGCCTGCTGCCCGCGCTGCTGCCGGTCGGCGACATCGACGGCTGGTTCCTGTGCGGGCCGTTCGGCCTCGTGCAGAGCGCCGAGCAGGCGCTGCGCGACCTGGGCGTCGACCGCGCCCGCATCCACCAGGAGATCTTCCACGTCGACGACGGCTCCGCGCCCGCCCCGGCCGCCGCGGCCGACGCCCCCGCGGACGCCACGCTGACCGCCACCCTGCACGGGCGCTCCGGCAACTGGCCGGTCCAGCAGGGCGAGACGCTCCTGGAGACGGTGCTGCGCGCCCGGGCGGACGCCCCGTACGCCTGCAAGGGCGGCGTCTGCGGCACCTGCCGCGCCTTCGTCGTCTCCGGCGAGGTCCGGATGGACCGCAACTTCGCCCTGGAGCCCGAGGAGACCGACGCCGGCTATGTCCTCGCCTGCCAGTCCCACCCCGCCACCCCGGAGGTCGAGCTCGACTTCGACCGCTGACGGACCCGCCTGGCGGACCTGCCTGACGGACACGGCTGACGGACTCCTTTGAGGAAGACCGTCGGCCGCTGCCCGCCCATTCCCTTCCGGTAGAACCTGTTCTATCTTGACGGTCCGTCAGATCCCGTCAGGGCAGGGCCGGAAGGGACAGGACCGTGGACTTCACCTTCACCGAAGAACAGCAAGCCGCCGTCGAGGCGGCCAAGGCCGTCTTCGCCGACGTCACCCCCGACGCCGTACCGAGCCCCGCCCTCACCCCCGGCGCGGTCGCCGACGACCACGACCGCGCCCTCTGGGCCCGCCTCGCCGGCGCCGACCTCCTCGGCCTCGTCCTCGACCCCGCCCACGGCGGCTCCGGGCTCGACCCCGTCGCGCTCTGCCTCGTACTGCGCGAATCCGCCCGCGTCCTCGCCCGGGTCCCGCTCCTCGAAACCAGCGCGGTCGCGCTCACCCTCCAGCGATACGCCCCCGACACCGCGGCCGCCCTGCTGCCCCGGGTCGCGCGCGGCGAACTCGTACTCACCGCCGCCGCCCACGGCCGCACCGGACACGACCCGGCCCCGCTCGCCGTCACCGCCCACCGCGACACCACCGGCTGGACCCTCGACGGCCACACCGGCAACGTCCCCTGGGCCCACCACGCCGATCACATCGCCGTACCCGCGCACACCCCCGACGGCCACACCGTCCTCGCCCTGCTGCCCCGCGACCACGACGGCCTCACCCTGACCGACCAGTACGGCACCCACGGCGAACTCCTCGCCGCACTCCACCTCGACGACGTCCACCTCGGCACCGCCGACGTCATCGACACCGAGGGCGCCTGGGAACGGCTGCACGGCCTCCTCGCCACCGGCACCTGTGCCCTCGCCCTCGGACTCGGCGAACAGGTCCTGAACCTGACGAGCCAGTACACCGGAAAGCGGGAACAGTTCGGGCACCCCGTGGCCACCTTCCAGGCCGTCGCCGTCCAGGCCGCCGACCGCTACATCGACCTGCGCGCCATGGAGGTCACCCTCTGGCAGGCCGCCTGGCGCATCAGCACCGGAGCCGGCGCCGCACTACCCGCGGCCGCGGACATCGCCGTCGCCAAGATCTGGGCCGCCGAAGGCGTCCGCCGCGTCGTGCAGACCGCCCAGCACCTCCACGGCGGCTTCGGCGCCGACACCGACTACGCCCTGCACCGCTACCACGCCTGGGCCAAACACCTCGAACTGTCCCTCGGCCCCGCCGCCCAGCACGAAGAGGAACTCGGCGACCTGCTCGCCACCCATCCCCTCGCCTGAAACAGACCGAGCCGGGGCCCCGGGAACTACAGCACGAAGGCGGGGCTGCCGCTGTCCGTCACCATCGGGCGCCCCGCACCGTCCCAGGCCAGCATGCCGCCGTCGACGTTCACCGCGTCGATGCCCTGCTGCACCAGGTACTGCGTGACCTGAGCCGACCGGCCGCCCACCCGGCACATCACGAACGCCCGGCGCCCATCGGCCACGGCCTCGGTCACCTCACCGAACCGCGCCACGAAGTCGCTCATCGGCACGTGCAGCGCACCCTCGACATGACCGGCCGCCCACTCGTCGTCCTCACGGACGTCAAGAACCAGAGCATCGGCCGGTACGGAAGCCACGTCGACCGACGGCAGCGGGGCGAAATTCATGGACCTGGCCTTCTCTCTGCAAACTCCGCGCCACACCCGGGCGCACCACCATCGAACCTACTGCACGCCGCCGGCCGCACGCCGCCGGCCGCACGGCGCTTACCGAAGGAGCGCCGAGAGCTCCGCCTCACGCTCGGCGACCTGCGTACGCAGCTGCTCCGCGATCTCCTCCAGGAGCCGGTCCGGGTCGTCCGGCGCCAGCCGCAGCATCGCGCCGATCGCGCTCTCCTCCAGCTCCCGCGCGACCAGCGACAGCATCTCCTTGCGCTGCGCCAGCCACTCGAGCCGCGCGTACAGCTCCTCGCCCTCGCTGAGCCGCGCCTCCGGCACCGGCCCCGCCGCCCACTCCGCCGCCAGCTCGCGCAGCAGCGCCTCGTCGCCACGGGCGTAGGCCGCGTTCACCCGCGTGATGAACTCCTCGCGCCGCTTGCGCTCGTCCTCTTCCCGCGCCAGATCCGGATGCGCCTGACGCGCCAGATCCCGGTACAGCTTCCGCGCCTCGTCCGACGGCCGCACGCGCTTCGGCGGCTGCACCGGCCGCTCGGTCAGCATCGCCGCCGCCTCCGCCGAAAGCCCCTCGGAGTCGATCCAGTCGTCGAACAGCTCCTCGACCCCCGGCATCGGCAGGACCGCCGCCCGCGCCTCGCGCGCCCGCCGCACGTCCTCCGGGTCCCCGGTCCGCGCCGCCTTCGCCTCCGCGATCTGCGCGTCCAGCTCGTCGAGCCTCGCGTACACCGGCCCCAGCCTCTGGTGATGCAGCCGGGAGAAGTTCTCCACCTCGACCCGGAACGTCTCCACCGCGATCTCGAACTCGATCAGCGCCTGCTCCGCGACCCGGACGGCCTGATCCAGCCGCGCCTCGGGCCGCTCGCCACCGGCCTGCCCACCGTCGGGCAGCCCGCCCGCAACCGGGTCGCCCGCAACCGGACCGCCCGCGGGCACTTCACCCGCAACCGAGTCGCCCGCGGGCACGTCACTCGCACCCGGCTCGCCCTCGGGCCGGTCCTGGGACTCGCCACCCACGCCCTGGTCCACGCTCACGTCCACGCCCGTCCACGTCCTCGTTCCGGCTGGTCCCACCCAGCGTACGGTCCTCCGGGGGGCCTCCCCCCCTCCCTCCCCCCTCCCCCTCCCCCCCCCCGATC
>NZ_JBSGBF010000076.1:0-40026 GCF_053601115.1 Streptomyces sp. NPDC004788 | reverse complement strand
TTCGTTGCTTTGGGGTTCTTCTCGGGGGTCTGCGTGGTGGGGGGGGGGGCCCGGGCGGGGCCGGCCCGCCCTTGCCCCCCGGCCCCCGCCCGGCCGAGGATCAGGCGCAGGCGCTTCCGTTGAGCGTGAAGGCCGTGGGGGAGGGATTCGCGCCCGTGTGGGTGCCCTGCACTCCGAAGGTCGCGGTCGCACCGGGGGCGATCCCCCGGTTCCAGCCGGCGTCGCGGGCGCTGACGGCCGTGCCGTTCTGGGTGACGGTGGCGTTCCAGGCGCTCGTGACGCGCTGGCCGCCCGGGTAGGCCCAGGCCAGCTGCCAGCCGTCCACGGCCGTCGGGCCGGTGTTCTTGACGGTGACGGTCGCGGTGAAGCCGGTGTTCCAGAAGCTGTTCACCGTGTACGTCACCGCGCAGGCGGCGGTGGGCGGTTCGCCGGCGGAGGTCCGCTCGGCGGCGTACGCGGCGAGCCAGGCCAGCGGGGCGTTCCAGTTGACCGCCACCTCGTTGGTCGAGTACGAGCCGATGTCGTCGATGTAGCAGGCGGCGGGTGCGCAGCCGGTCAGCTTCTCCTGCGCGACCGGGTCCTGGAGCGCGCTGTCGGGACCGCCCGCGAGCGACCCGGCCGGCGGGTGGGGCAGGGAGGCGTCCAGCTGATGGGCCCAGAAGCGGTGGTGCTGGTTCTGCGAGAACCTCTCGCCGTGGCCGGTCACGTACGACACCCCGAGCGCGTTGCGGCCGAGCAGGTAGTCCATGGTCTCCAGCGCGCCGGCGCGGTAGCGCCCGTCGCCCGTCAGCTCGCCGGCGACGGCCATGACGATCGCGTCGTTGGCGACCTCGCCGTTCGAGCCCCAGAAGTATCCGTCCGCCGGGACGGGCACCGCGTACCCCTGGGCGGCCATCCTGGACAGATAGCCGTCGGCGGCTGCCGTCACCGAGGCCCTGATCCGGGCCAGGTCGGACGCGGGCAGGCCGTTGGGGACGGTGGCCAGGACGAGCCGGCCGAGCGCCGCCGTGTCCGCCCAGCCGAAGCCGTACGGGCTGAACGCATCGGCCGAGGTGTGCCAGGGCGAGGAGGTGACCGCGTCCCGGTAGGCGCTCTCGCCGGTCGTCGCGTACAGCTCGGCGGCCGCCCAGTAGAACTCGTCGGTGACCCGCGTGTCGTCGTAGGCTCCGCCGCCGGTGCTGTCCGAGGCCGGCGCGTACAGGGCGGGGTTGGCCTGCGCCGCCGACCAGGCCCGGCGGGCGGCCGACAGGCACCGGTCGGCGTACCCCGCGTCGTACGGGCGGAAGACCCGGGCGCACTGCGCGGCGGCCGCCGCGAGGTTGAGCGTCGCCGCCGTGGACGGCCGGTGCAGCTCGCGGGGCTGCGCGTCCTGGTCGGGACGCAGCGGCATGCCGGTCCAGGCCGCGTCGTGGACCTTGTGGAAGGCCATGCCCGCGTACGGCCTCCCTTCGGGCACCTGCATGCGCATCAGGAAGTCGAGCTCCCACCGCGCCTCGTCGAGGACGTCGGGTATCCCGTTGCCGCGTTCGGGGACGCGCAGGGTCGAGTCGCCCAGCGCGGCGTCGCCGCCGGCCCGCTTGGCCCGTTCGAAGGAGCTGACGAGCAGCCAGGTGGAGATGCCGCCGTTGACCACGTACTTGCCGTGGTCGCCCGCGTCGTACCAGCCACCCCTGACGTCCTGGGTGTAGTCGCACACGGTGGCCTGGCACGGGACGGACGTGTCGCCCTGGTTGGGCGCGACGCCGAGGTGCCCGGCCGGACGTGCGTAGGCGGAACCCACCAGGGAGGCGTCGATCGCGATGCCGCTGCGCTGGTGGTGGAAGAACGCCATCGAGTCGGAACGCAAGGTGTCGTAGAGGTCCGCGCGGATGTCGAAGGGCGCGCTGCTCTCGCCGTCCACGGACAGGACGTAACCCGAGCCCGTGCTCCGGTACGAGGAGAAGTCGGCCACCTGGACGGACTGCCCGGAGGGGGCGTCCGCGCCGTGCGGGACGGTCGATCCGGAGGCGACCAGGGCACCGGACGCGTTCCGCAGCTGCCAGGAGAGCGCCTGCGTCGCCGTGGTGACGACGGTGGCGCGCTTGGGCCCGTCGGGCAGGTAGCCGACCTGGTTGACGCGCACGGCCGTGGTCGCCGCAGTGGCGGCGGGGACGTCCGCGGCGGCCGGTGCGGACGCGAGACCGCCCAGGAGGAGGGCGCCCGTCAGCAGCGCGGTGGAGAGACGTAACGACCGAGCGGGTGGCATGTGCGGCTCCTGTACGTGGTCGGGGGGTGACAGCAGGATCTCTCGTCGTCTGTCCGGTTCCTGGGATCCTGGAGGTGGGAGCGCTCCCAAGCGAGAGATGTCGAACACCGGTCAAAGGGTCGGAGATCTCAGCGCACATTAGTGAGACCCGTCCACACCGTCAACGGGATCGGCGCGGTGGCCTGGGCCCGGCCCCGGGCGAGAGGCCGCCCGGGGCCGGGCATGGTCGGGCTCCGCGCCGTGAGTGGACCTCCGTGGGTGGTCAGTCGCGGTACGACCGCACCTGCCGGACCTCGGCGCTGTCCAGGCGGGCGGAGCCGCCCTCGGCGAAGAGCCGGATCCCGTCGCTGTCCGGGCTCGGGAAGATCTGGTCCGTGATCACGGTCTCGCCGGCACCGCCGAACACCTCGACGGACGACCAGTCGACCAGGATGCGGAGCTCGACCTTGCCGTTCCGGGCGGTCAGTGGTGCGCGCTGGACGCCGGGGAAGTCGTCGTGGAAGTCCACCGCGCCCGACCGTGTCCGGTCGACGTACAGCTCTTCGGTCCCGGTGTCGTAGCCGATGACCGTCTCCTGCCCCTCGCCCGTGCGGACGGTGAGCCCGAACCGCCTGGCGTCACCGGGGGAGAACGTGGCCCGGATGTCGAGCGCCCTGCCGTCGGCGCGGCCCCCTGCCAGGGGCGCCGAACCCTCCGCGATCTTCACGTCGCGCACGCCGATCTCGGTCCCGGTGTACAGCGACTCCACCGTGGACACCGGCTGCTGCGTGAGCCGGAGCCGGCCGTTCACGGTGCGCAGCGCCGTCTCGCGCGGAATGCTCTGCGCGCTGCGCCAGGGGGAGGTCGGAATGTCGTTGCCGTACTGCCAGTTGTTCATCCAGCCGATCATGCGGCGCTTGCCGTCCGGGGCGTTCTCCCAGGAGACCGCCGCGTAGTAGTCCTTGCCGTGGTCGACCCAGGAGGCCCTTCGGACGGCGGGGATCGCCGGCCGGTCGGCCGCGACGAACCGGTCGGCCAGGATGTGGCCCCAGCCGGCCCTGTTCATGTCGACGATCTGGATGGTGGCCTGCTTGCCCCGGTAGGCGCGCAGGTCGAAGGACGCCCAGTCCAGGGCGCCGCTGTCCGTGCCGGTCTCGCTCCGGACGACCTCGCCGTCGACGAGGAGGTTGACCGCCGTCTCGGTCGAACGGGGACGCGCCGGAGTGTCGGACAGCATGACCTGGTCGAGCAGGATGTGGCCCCAGCCGCCGGTGTTCCGGTCGACGACCTCGATGTGCGCGGTCCTGCCCACGAGGTCGCCGACGTCCCAGGAGGCCCAGTTGAGCTCTTCGGAGTCGGACCCGGTGGCGCTGCGTACGATCCTGCCGTCGACGACGAGCCGGACGGCGGTCGGGGTGTCGGTGCCCGAGGGGTGGTGCCCGCCGCCGATGAGGAAGTTGATGTGCTTCGCGGTGAGGGCGAACTCGGGCGAGGTCAGGGTGCCCGTGGTCGCGTCGCCGCCGCGGAAGCTGTTCACCAGGCCGTCGCCGTCCTGGCCGGTGACCGGGTTCTGCCCGGGGAGCGTGCCGGGTGCGGGGCCGTCGCCGAAGGCCGTGCCCGTGGCGGTCCAGGAGCCGTAGCCGCCCTGCTCGAAGTCGGCGAGGACCTGTCCGGGAGGCGCCGGGGACTCTCCCGTCACCGAACCAGGGACGTGCGGGTGACGGCCACCGGCCACCTTGAAGTTGAGGTAGGCGCTGTCGACGGTGAAGGGCGGTGAGGTGAGGGTGCCGGTCTCGACGTCGCCGCCGTGGAAACTGTCGACGAACCCCTTACCCTCGACCCCGCTCGTGCCCGACGTCCCGGGCGCCGGGGCGGGGACCGGTCCGTCACCGAAGGCCGTGCCGGTCGTCCGCCACGTGCCGTAGTCGGCCCCTTCGAAGTCCTGCGCCACCACTCCGGGCGGAGGAGTGTAGGAGCCGTCGTCGTCGGCCGTGAAACGCTTGCCGTCGAAGTCGCCCACGAAGTACTGGGCGGCCGAACCACCGGCGATCCCACCAGGATTGATGTTGACGACGAGCACCCACTTGACGCGCCTGGGGTCGCCGTCGACGGGCAGCGGGAACAGGTCCGGGCACTCCCAGACGCCGCCCACCGCGTTCCGCGGACCGAACTCGCTCAGCTGCGTCCAGCTCTTGAGGTCCTTGGAGGAGTAGAACCGGACCTTGTGCTCGGCGGACAGCGACACCGTCATCAGCCAGCTCCGCGTGGGTGCGTACCACTGCACCTTCGGGTCGCGGAAATCCTTCGACCCGATGTCGAGCACGGGGTTCCCGGCGTACTTGGTCCAGGTGCGGCCGCGGTCGGTGCTGTACGCCAGGGACTGGGCCTGCCTGCCGCCGTCCTTGAAGTGGCTGGTGTAGACGGCCACCATCGCGGGGTCGTCCCTGGTCCCGAATCCGGTGGTGTTGTCGCGGTCGACCACGGCACTGCCGGAGAAGACCATCTCCTCGTCGTCGTGCGGGATCGCGAGGGGGAGTTCCTGCCAGTGCACGAGGTCCTTGCTGACGGCGTGGCCCCAGGACATGTTCCCCCAGGTGTTCCCGCTCGGGTTGTACTGGTAGAAGAGGTGGTACTCCCCCTTGAACCACACCAGTCCGTTGGGGTCGTTCATCCAGTTCCGCGCGGGGCTGAAGTGGAACTGGGGACGGTACGTCTCCGCGTACGGCCGGCCGGCCTCCGCCGCCGCCTGCGGGGCGACGGAGGTGACGGTGAGCGCGCAGATCGCGGCCGCGGCGGCGACGAGGCGCAATGGGCCACGACGGCGGGCAAGGGCTCGGCTCATGGTTTCTCCTGCATGGTGGGCGCGGCGGCGCCGTGTCCGCGTCCGCTGAGGGGGTACGACGCCAGGTGATTCGCGGTGCCGGGTGATTCGCAGTGCGGGCTGATGCGCAGTGCCGGGTGAGGGTGGCGGCACCGGGAAACGAGATGTCATCGATGACATATGACAGCGATGACACCCGCTGGGGAGTGATGATGTGCGGGCTCCGGGTGGCGCGTCAATGGCTTGGACCGAGTCCGTTCGGGCCACCTGCCCAGCCGCCCGTTCAGCCGGCGGTGCGCCCGAACGCGGGTTCCGGCAGCCGCAACTGGCCGGCCCACGGCGGATTCGGGCCGACGACGCCGCAGGTCAGCGCCGCGACCCGGGAGGCGAAGGCACAGGCGTCGAAGACGTCGTCGACCCGCAGATCCGTCAGGCGCCCGCCGAGGAGGCCCTTGACGCCGAGATGGTGCAGGAACCCGGCGGTGAAGGAGTCGCCGGCGCCGACGGTGTCGACCACGTCGGTCGGGGGCGCGGGTACGACGACCCGGTCCCCGTTCAGCGAGGCGACCGCGCCGCGCTCCCCGCGGGTGATCACGACCAGCGGGGCGCCCGCCGCGTGCCAGGTGTCGCAGGCTCGCTCGATCGTGCAGTCGGGCAGCAGCAGTTCCAGGTCCTCCTCGCTCAGCCGGAGGATGTCCGCGAGCGCGCACCAGCGCGGCAGGCGTTCGCGGTAGACGTCCGGTCCCACGAGCAGCGGCCGCACGTTGGGGTCGACGGAGATCGTGGCCGTGGCGGAGGCGCGGGCGAGGAACTCCTCCACGACCGTGCCGCCTGGCTCGCGAACCAGGGCCAGGGAGCCCGAGTGCAGGCAGGCCGTCGCGGCGAGGTCCGTCGCGGCGAGTTCCTCCGCCGTCCACTGCCAGTCCGCCGTGCCCTGGGCGTGGAAGGAGTACACCGCCCGGCCCTGGGTGTCGAGTTCAGCGACGGCCAGCGTGCTGGGCTCGGCTGCGCGGACGGCGGCCGTGAGATCGACGCCCGAGGCCTCCAGGTGGGCGCGGAACAGGCGGCCGAAGACGTCGTCGGACAACCGCCCCAGGAAGCGGGCGGGCGTGCCCAACCGGGCGAGGGCCACTGCGGTGTTCGCCGGGCCGCCGCCCGGCAGGACCCGCAGGGCGAGCTCGCCCGGCGCGGGTGCGGGGACGGTGAAGGCGTCCGCGACGCATTCTCCGAGGACGGTGACCAGGGGCAGGCGCATGACTCGTTCTCTCCAGACGGGCTGAGGCGATGCGGACGGCGTTGCGGATTTGTGACGGCGCCAAGGCATTGACGTTTCCGGGTGACGGAGTTCATCATCCTCCGCAAGCGGTGTCAACGATGACATGTGTCAACGCTGACATCGCCTTCCCCGCCCTCGTCCAGCAGCAGGAGACCAGTCATGCCTCGCAGAAACCCCGCCCTCCGCGCCTCCATCGGGCTCACCGCTCTCGCCGCCGCCTCGGCGCTGACCCTGACGGCCTGCGGCTCCGGTGCGCAGGGAGGACCCGGGGGCGGCGGGACCAAGGTCGGGCTCATCACCAAGACCGACACGAACCCGTTCTTCGTGAAGATGAAGGAGGGCGCCGAGCAGGCCGCGAAGGCCAACGGCGTCGAACTCGTCAGCGCGGCCGGCAAGTTCGACGGCGACAACGCGGGCCAGGTCACGGCCATCGAGAACATGGTCAACTCCGGCGTGAAGGGCATCCTCATCACGCCCAACGACTCCAAGGCGATCGTCCCCGCCCTGGAGAAGGCACGTGCCAAGGGCGTCCTGGTCATCGCACTCGACAGTCCGACCGAGCCGCAGGACGCCACCGACGCCCTCTTCGCCACGGACAACGTCAAGGCGGGCGAACTCATCGGCCGGTACGCCAAGGCCGCCATGGCCGGCAAGGAGGCGAAGATCGCCACCCTGGACCTCGCGCCCGGCGTCGCGGTGGGTGTGCAGCGCCACCAGGGCTTCCTCAAGGGCTTCGGCGTCGCGGAGGGCGACCCGTCGGTCGTGTGCCGGCAGGACACCGGCGGCGACCAGGCCAAGGGCCAGACCGCGATGGAGAACTGCCTCCAGAAGGCCCCGGACATCAACGTCGTCTACACCATCAACGAGCCGGCCGCGCTGGGCGCGTACACCGCGCTCAAGGCGAAGGGCCTGGAGAAGAAGGTGCTGGTCGTCTCCGTCGACGGCGGTTGCACCGGTACGAAGGCCGTCGCGGCGGGCAAGATCGCGGCGACCTCGCAGCAGTACCCGCTCCAGATGGCCTCCCAGGGCGTCAAGGCGGTCGCCGACTTCGCCAAGGGCGGCAAGAAGGCCTCCGGCTACACCGACACCGGCGTCACGCTCATCACCGACGCGGCCAAGCCGGGTGTCGACGCCAAGGACACCGCGTACGGCCTGGAGAAGTGCTGGGGCTGAGCCCCGCGCCGGAGCGCGCGGCGGCACCGGACGCCTTCCGCGACACCCAGCCCTTCGGCCCGTACCCCTGACGAACAGCGACCGGCCGACCGCCACCACCGCCGGCCGACCGCTGCCACCCCCGCCGACCGCCACCCCCCCCGGCCGGCCACCACCCCCGCCGACCCCCGCCACCACCGCCGACCATCGACACCGGCAAGGACCGCCATGACTGCCACAACCCTGCCCTACGACCAGCGACAAGGACCATCCACGGTCCGCAGGCTGCTCGCCACACCGACCACCGGACCTTTCGTCGCGCTGCTGCTGGCCTGCGTCTTCTTCTCCCTGACGACCGAGCAGTTCCTCTCCGGCGGCAACTTCTCGCTGATCGTCCAGCAGGTCATGGTCGTGGGCACGCTGGCCATCGGTCAGACCCTGATCATCCTCACCGCCGGTATCGACCTCTCGTGCGGCGCCGTCATGGCGTTCGGCAGCATCGTCATCGCCAAGACGGCTGCCGAGGGCGGTCTGTCACCACTCGTCTCGATCGCTCTCGGCCTGGCCGTCAGTGCGGCCTTCGGCCTGGTCAACGGCCTGCTGGTGCAGCTGATCCCGCTCCCGCCGTTCATCGTCACCCTCGGCATGCTGAACGTGGCGTTCGCCCTGACCCACATCTACTCGGCCGAGCAGACGATCACCGACCTCCCGGCGCCGCTGACCGCCCTCGGCGAGACCTTCCCCCTGGGCAACACCGACATCACCTACGGCTCGCTCGTGACGATCGCCCTGTTCCTGCTCTTCGCCTACGCGCTGAGCGGAACGTCCTGGGGCCGGCACGTCTACGCGCTCGGCAACAGCCCCGAGGCGGCCCGCCTCAACGGCATCCGCACCTCCCGGCTGACCATCGGCCTCTACACCCTCGCCGGAGTCGTCTACGGAATCGCGGCGCTGCTCCTGATCTCCCGCACCGGCGTCGGCGACCCGCAGGCCGGCCAGACCGACAACCTGGACAGCATCACCGCCGTCGTCCTCGGCGGCACCAGCCTCTTCGGCGGGCGCGGCTCCGTCCTCGGCACCTTCATCGGCGTCCTCATCGTCGGTGTGTTCCGCAACGGCCTCCAGCTGATGGGCGTCGCCTCCATCTACCAGACCCTGATCACCGGCGTCCTGGTGATCCTCGCCGTGACCGTCGACCAGATCTCCCGGAGGAAGGCACGATGAGCACCGCCGATGTCACTCCCGTGCTCCAGGCCCGTGGCCTGGTCAAGCGATACGGCCATGTCACCGCCATCGACGGCGCCGACTTCGACCTGCTCCCCGGCGAGGTCCTCGCCGTCATCGGCGACAACGGCGCCGGCAAGACGAGCCTGATCAAGGCCCTCACCGGTGCGCTCACCCCCGACGAGGGCGAGATCCGGCTGAACGGCGAGCCCATCAAATTCACCGGGCCGCAGAGCGCCCGGCAGCACGGCATCGAAACCGTCTACCAGGACCTGGCCGTCGCCGCGTCCATGGACATCGCCTCCAACATGTTCCTCGGGCGCGAGCTGCGCCGGCCGGGCTTCCTCGGGAGCGCGCTGCGCATGCTCGACAAGAAGCGCATGCGCCGGGAGGCGGCGGCCCACATGGCCGACCTCAAGATCGGACTGCGGTCGCTGACGCAGCCGGTGGAGACCCTCTCCGGCGGTCAGCGCCAGGCCGTGGCGGTCGCGCGGTCCGTCGCCTGGGCCAAGAGCGTCGTCGTCATGGACGAGCCCACCGCCGCCCTCGGCGTCAAGGAGTCGGGGCAGGTCCTCGAACTGATCCGCCGGGTACGTGACAAGGGCATGCCCGTGGTCCTGATCAGCCACAACATGCCGCATGTCTTCGAGATCGCCGACCGCATCCATATCCACCGGCTCGGTCGTCGCGCGGCGCTGATCAAGCCGTCCGACCATTCCATGGCGGAGGTCGTCGCCATCATGACCGGGGCGCTCAGGGTGAGCGACGATGGAGGTACCGTCGTTGCCGACGCGGATGCCGCCCAGGCGGCAGGCGTGTCCGCCCACTGAGTCGCCGCAGGGGCAACGCCGCGCAGACCACAGGGTCGCCGCACAGCCAGGACAGCGGGCCCGGCCCCGGGAAGGGGCCGGGCCCGACGAACGCACAGGAACGGTGGTACATGGCCGCGAACCGTCGCCCCACACTGGCCGATGTCGCCAGGGAAGTGGGCGTCAGCGCCAAGACGGTGTCCCGGGTGCTCAACGAGGACGGGCCGAGCTCCCCGGAGACCCGCGAGCGGGTGCTCGCCGCGGTCGCGAAGCTCGGCTTCCAGCCGAACCTGATGGCCCGCAACATCCGGGTCGGAGGCCCGGACACCACCGTCGGCCTGGTCGTGCCCGACCTCGGCAACCCCTTCTTCGGCACCGTCGCCGGCGGCGTCGAGGACCTCGTGCGCAGCCGAGGGCTCACCCTGCTCATGGGCTCGTCGGCGGAAGACCCGGACCGGGAGCGGGCGTTGATCCAGACCTTCCTCGCCCGGCGCGTCAGCATGCTCATGGTCGTCCCCGCGTTCGGAGCCGATCACAGCCACCTCAAGGCACCGCGCGCGGCCGGTCTGCCGGTGGTGTTCCTCGACCGGCCGGGGGTGGGACTGTCCGCCGACTGCGTCGTCAGCTCCAACCAGGCCGGTGTCCACGAGGGCGTCTCCCACCTCATCGCCCGCGGCCACCGCCGCATCGGCTTCATCGGTGACCTCCCGGCCAAGCTCTACACCCGGCGCGAGCGGCTCGCCGGCTACCGCTCGGCGCTCGCCGAGGCCGGCCTGCCCTACGACCGCACCCTGGTGACCGGCGCCCACAGCCAGGACGCGGCCGCCGCCGAGACCACCGCCCTCCTCGACCTGCCGCAGCCTCCCACCGCCCTGTTCGCGGCGAACAACATCATGGCCCTCGGGGTCATCGCCCAGCTCACCCGCGCGGGGCGCAAGGACGTCGCCCTGGTCACCTTCGACGACCTCCCGCTCGCCGACGTCCTCGAACCGGCCCTGACCGTCGTGGCCCAGGACCCGGCGGCCATCGGTGAGGCGGCGGCCAGGACCGCCCTCGCCCGTCTGGACGGCGACCGCACCCGCGCCCGGACCATCATGGTCCCCACCCGCCTGGTGGTCCGCGGCTCCAGCGAACTGCTCCCGCACCCCGCCGAGCGGGCGCCGGCCGGGAGCTGAGCGGTCCGGCCGGAACGCGGGAGCCCGGCGCCCGCGTCACTCGGTCCACCGCGGCACTCCGCACGCGGATGCCGTAGCGATGAGCCGGTCACGCAGGCGGCTCCGCTCGGACCGCCGCGTGGGGGGTCGGCGAAGCGGCTGTGTCCGCGACAGTGGCGCCACGGCGGGTACGCAGGGCGCCCGCCGCGCACAGCACCAGACCGAGCGCGAGCCAGGCCGCCAGGACGATCGCGGAGTGGGTGGCGCCGTGACCGTCGAAGAAGGCGGTGGAGCGCAGCAGGCGGCCACCGGCGCCGGGCGGTAGCAGTTGGCCGAGAGCGCCGGACCGGCCGGGCAGCATCTCGGGGGCGGTGGCGGTGCCCGACAGGGGGTTGCCTATGAGGATCATCGTGGCGGCGCCGAGTCCGAAGCCGGCGTACCCGAGCAGTGACGCCAGTCCGAGGATGGTCAGGGAGGTGGCGCCGATGGTCAGGGCGACGGCGCCGCTGTTGGCCCAGTAGGAGCCGTCGAGCGATCCGAGCCAGAACTGCAGGATCGCCGCCACGGCAAGCCCGCCGGTGACCGCGAACGCGCATGCTCCGGTGACGCGCCGGCCGCTGCCGTGGACGAGCCTGCGCAGGAGCAGGGCGGCGAGCAGGCCGCCCATGACCAGGGGCAGGGCCCCGGCGGCCAGTCCGGCGCCGCGCGGGTCGCCGGCCGGCAGCGGGACGAGGTCGCGGACGGCGACCGCGTCGCCGGCTCCGTCCGGCCGGCCGAGGCCGGCCGCGATGCTGCTGAGGGCCTGGGCGACGGCGGGGCTTCCGGCGGACGCGGTGATGACCTGCGGGGCGCCGGAGCCGAGGTCGATCGCCCCGTACACCTTGCGGTCGCGGATCAGCTGCTCGGCGGCGCCGGCGTCGGCGACCTCGGTGACCTCGAAGCCGTCGGGAAGTCTGCGGTCGAGCGCGGCGGTGAGCTGCCGGACGGCGGGGGCGGGCCCGGCGACGGCGACCGGCACGGCGTGCACCGATGAGCGTACCGACGGCCAGGCGAAGGCGGTGAGGAGCACACTGATGATCGCCGTGAGCAGGGCGACCGCCCTCGCCACGGTCGGCCAGGGTGAGGGCGACGCGGGACCTGCGGGTGCGGCCTGAGTGGACATGCCTTCTCCTTCGGATCGCTCAGAACCGCTGAGCGGAGCAGCGCCCCGATCCCTGACAGGAATCGTGTGTGACGTGTGTCACAGGGGGGAGTTGCCCCCGGCGAACTCGCGAGGCCGAGGCGGCGCGGCGGCGTGACTCAGTGCGAGCCGTGGCCCGGGGCGTCCGGGGCGTCCGGGGCGTCCGGGGCCGAGCCCATCATGCGGAGCATCCTCCGCCCGCCGGTGCGGAAGAACCGGACGAGCAGAGCGACCGCGATGGCCAGGAAGACGATGTTGAGCCAGGTGGTGTAGTTCCACCTGACGCCCTCCATCGGAACCTTCGCGTCCGCCTGATCGGGTACGAGGCCGAGGGCGCCGAAGGCGAACTCCACGACGTATCCGGCGATGACGACGGCGACGTAGAAGGTGCCGAACAGGAACACGGCCATCCGTCGCCCGTAGTACTTCCGGTAGATGTTCAGGATCGGCAGGATCAGCAGGTCGGCGAAGATGAAGGAGACCACGCCGCCGAAGCTGATGCCGCCCTGCCAGAGCACGACGGCCAGCGGTACGTTGCCGATCGAGCAGACGAACGACACGACCGCGACCAGGGGGCCGATGAGCGGGCCCCACAGTTTGGCGGCGAGCGGGTGGCCCTCGAAGAAGAACGTCTGCCAGAAGGTCTCCGGCACCCACGCGGCGACGGCACCGGCGATGAGCAGGCCGACCACGAGATCGCGCAGGATCGCGGCCCACTCCATGACGAACACATGGCTGGTGGCCGTGAATCCGCGGGACGACAGGAGCCGGCGCAGGAAGGGGTCGTTCCCCTCGACGGACATGTCCATCGCGGCGTGACCCTCCATCGACCCGCTCAGGCCGCGGTCGGCCTGCTCCCTGGCCTCGCGCAGCAGCCGGTCCGGCAGGAACCTGCGGAAGAGCACCGCCAGCGCGACGATCATGACGGGGCCGCCGACGAACTCCGCCGCCGTGAACTGCCACCCCATCAGCAGAGCCAGCAGGATGCCCAGTTCGACGACCAGGTTGGTGGACGCGATCTCGAAGGCCATCGCCGCCGTGAAATGCGCCCCCTTGCGGAACAGGGAACGGGCCAGCGCGACGGCGGCGTAGGAGCAGGAGGAGGAAGCGGCGCCGAGTCCGGCCGCCACGGCGAGTGTCCGGGGGCGGTCGTCGCCCAGCAGCGACGCGACGGTGGACTTGTGCACCACCGCCTGGACGACCGCGGACAGGGCGAAACCCAGAATCAGGGCCCAAGTGATCTCCCACGTCATCGCGCCCGTGAGCGACAACGCGTGCAGTACGGCATCCATGCCGGAGAGTCTTCACGGCGCGGCGCCCGTGTGAGCGCTGACACGCGCGGCAGGCGAGGTCCCGGCGGGTCCGAGGCCCGCCGGCCTCACATTCGGCGGGGCCGCGTCGTCGGACTGGTGAAGGCAACACCACCACTCACATGAGGACGCCGCATATGAACGACTTTCAGGAGATCGCGGACCGGGTCGAGATCGAGGCGCTGCGCGCGGAGTTCACCGACGCGGTGATGACGCGCGACCGTTCCCGCCTCGCCGCGCTGTTCACCTCTGATGCCGTGCTGCGCATGCCCAACGTACCGGTCGAGTTCGTCGGCCGGGAGGAGATCCGGACCGGGGGAGAACGCCTGCAGAGCCAGTGGGACTTCTTCGTGCAGAACAGCCACCCGGGCACGCTCCGGATCGACGGCGACACCGCCACCGGCCGCACCTACATGCAGGAGGTCGCGCGCCTGCTCGACGGCCGGTCGGGCATGAACTTCGCCGTCTACCACGACACCTACCGGCGCACTCCGGAGGGATGGAGGTTCGCCGAGCGGGTGTACGAGGTCAGGTACGTCGACACCACACCGCTGACGGGTTCGGCGCCCGGCCCCGACGCCCAGGCACACGGCCCCGGGCCGACCGAGGCGGCCGGAACGGCGGCCGTGACCGGGGCGGCCGGGGCTACCGGGCCGAGCGGGACGGCGGCAGCTGAGACGGCTGCGGGAGCCAGGGCGGCCGAAGCGGCCGGCGACTTCGGTGTACCGGCGTCCGACGAGCGCCTGGACCGGGCGGCCGCGGCGCTGCGGGCGAACGGCTTCACCGCCGAGCTGCTCGAGGACGCCGCGGCGGCCCGAGCCCGGATCAAGGACCTGATACCGGAGGGGGCGGGCGTGTTCACCGGGGCGAGCGAGACGCTTCGGCTCTCCGGCATCGCGCAGGACATCGAGGAGGGCGAGCGCTACGAGGCCATCCGGCCGCGCGTGCTGAAGATGGACCGCGCCACCGAGTCCGACCGGATCCGCCGGTTGACGGCCACCCCCGACGTCTTCGTCGCCAGCGTCGCGGCCGTCACCGAGACCGGCTCGCTCGTCATCGCCTCGGGCAGCGGCAGCCAACTGCCCGCCTCCGCCGGGGGCGCCGCGAAGGCGATCTGGGTGGTCGGCGCACAGAAGGTCGTGCCGGACCTGGCCACGGCACTGCGCCGGGTCGAGGAGCACGCCCTCGTACTGGAGAGCGCACGCGCCCAGGCCGTCTACGGGCAGCCGAGCGCGGTCAACCGTCTGCTCGTCCTCAACGCCGACCCGGTGCCCGGGCGCGGCACGGTCCTGCTCCTGCGCGAGGCCATCGGATTCTGAAGCGCCATCGGATTCCGAAGCGCCAGGAGGCGTGCGGGTCACTCGCTCTTGAGGAGCCGCGTGCCGTGAACGGTCAGCCGGGCGTTACGGTGCGGCACGAAGACCTCCGTGTGTGGTGAAGCCTGGACACCCTCACCACACCGGAGGTCTTCGCCATGATCAAGACCAGGCAGCGTCAACAACGCTCGTGGTCGATACACCTAGACCTTGCGCCACACCCACGCCAGCGCCGCACCCGGCGTCACGCAGGACAGGAAGGCCGCAGGTCGCGCCAGGCCGTTCGCCTCCCAGCCGAGGGCCGTCGGCAGCAGGAGGAGCAGCCCGCCGAGGAGGATGCCGAGGGCGGGGAGGTGTACGGCCGGGGCGAAACGCCGCACGGTGTGGGGGAGTTCGTACCTGAGTGTGCCCGTCAGGATCGCCCCGGCCGGGATGACGAGGGCGACGGCGAGGAGGAGTCGGGTGCCGAGGAGGCCCGTGTCGCGGCGGCGGCCGTCCTCCAGGACGGGGGAGTCCGGGCGCGGGTCGCCCGGGGCGTAGTACACGTCGATCGACATGCCCGCCTTCGGGGGCTCGTAGCGGGTGTACATCGCGGGCACGGTCACCTCGCGCGCGCCGCTGTCGTAGGGGATCCGCAGGACGAGGTCGGTGCGGTAGTACACCGGTTCGTCGGAGGCGCTGCGGCCGCGGACCGGGTCGCCGGCGAGCCGGACGACGGTCGCGGAGTGCACGCCGTAGCCCGCCGCGTACAGGCGCGCCGACTCCCGTCCGTACTCCGGCGAGACCATGAAGCCGAGGACGACGCAGGCCAGCGTGGCCAGCGGCACCAGCCAGGCGACGAACCACACGAGCACGCGGTTGTCGTTCGGCCTGCCCGCCTGCCGGGTGGCCGCCACGGCTGCCCCCTGTGCCCGTCGTGAGGCCGTGATCCAGGCGGCGGCGAGGAGAGCCGACAGCGCGGCCAGCCCCGTCTCGGTGTAGAGCGGCGGGTACGGTCCGACGCCCCAGAGCACGCATCCGACCGCTCCGGCACCGCTGAGCAGCATGCCCCAGCCGGTGAGCGTGGTCCACACGCTCCGTCCCGTACACCGCTCTGCTGCGGCCTTGTCCAGCAGCACGATCCCGCCCCCCCTTGTCCGTGTCCCGCGGGCTCCGGCCGCAGGTCCTGGCTCCTAGCTTCGCGCCGGAGCGTCCACCGCTTCGACCGCCTCCACCAGGGATGCCAGCTCCGGGTTCCGCGCCGCCTCGTCCAGGGCCTCGCGCAGGGCGGCGTCGTTCGTCGGGCGGGCCTCGTCGAGGAGCCGGCGGCCGGCGGGGGTGACGTCGGTGTAGATGCCGCGGCGGTCGGTGGGGCACAGGTAGCGGGAGAGCAGGCCGCGGTCCTCGAGGCGGGTGACCAGGCGGGTGGTGGCGCTCTGGCTGAGGACGACGGCGTCGGCGACCTGCTTCATCTGGAGGTGGCCGCCGTCGCCGTCGTGCTGGCGGCTGAGCACGTCGAGCAGTGAGTACTCGCGCACGCTCAGGCCGTGCCGGGACTGCAGCGCGCGCTCGATGTGGCTCTCGATCCTGCCGTGCAGGAGGGACAGGGCGCCCCATCCGCTGGCCAGGGCGGTGAGCGCGGGGTCGGTGGCGGTCATGGGGTCCGGCTCTCCTTCCAGCTGTGGCTGAAGCCCAGGATACCCCATGGAGTGAAATATCGGCTAGGGCCTTTATCGAGCGTCTGCAAATGTTGCGGCTGTCCGCCTCGCGCCGTCACCGTGCCGCCCGCTCGCGAAGCGTCGTCGCCCACGCCGGCTGCGCCTCCGCCGCCCCCGGCTCGGCACGCCGACCGCCCCGCGCGAAGAAGTCGGCGAGCGGGAGGATCGCGGCGCCGACGGTGACCGCCTCCGGGCCCAGGGTGCCGAGGCCGAGGGTGACGCGGGCGGCCGGGTAGCGCAGGGCGTACTCCCGCGCGTGCTCCCGCACCTGGTCCAGGAAGCGGTCGCCGAGCTGGAGGCCGGCCCAGCCGCCGACCAGGATGCGTTCGGGCTGGAACAGGTTGATGAGGTCGGCGAAGCCGGCGCCCAGGTACTCGGCGGTCTCGTCCAGCACGGCGAGCGCGGCGGCGTCCGGCGCGCTGCCGGATCCGTCCTCCGGGTGGGCGGCGGCCAGCATCGCGGCCAGCGCGGTCTCCTCGTCCGCGCCGGCCGGGGGCCGCCCGCCCGCCTCGCGCCAGCGTTCGAGCATGGCCTCGGCGCCGGCGTACGCCTCCAGGCAGCCGCGCGCCCCACAGCGGCAGCGCCGGCCGCGGACCCGTACGGTCAGATGGCCCCACTCCAGGGCGCGGCCCGGACCCAGCGGGTCGGTGGCCACACAGGCGCCGACGCCGGAGCCGAAGAGCACGAAGACGGCACTGTGCGCGCCCCGCCCGGCGCCGAACCACAGCTCGGCCTGGCCGAGGGTGCGGGCGCCGTTGTCGATCCAGTACGGGACGGAGTCGGGCAGCTCGACGGCCTCGCGCAGCATCCGCTCCAGCGGCACCGCGTCCCAGCCGATGGTCTGGCCGTGCACGACCGCGCCGTCGCCGCCCGCGCCGGGGATGCCGCCATCGACCCAGACGCCGACCGCACCGCCTGCCCCGCGCCCCGCTCCGCCGTGCGCCACGATCCCCGGCACGCCCACGCCGACCCCCAGCAGCCGGCCCGGGTCCATGTCCGCCGCCCGCAGCACCTCGGCGATGCCGTCGCGGATGTGGCCGACGACGAGGCCGACCTCGTAGCGGTCGTGCGGAGCCCGGCTCTCGACGGCCAACGGGCGTTCGGTGCGGGCGAGTTCGGTGAGAGTCAGATCGAACAGCTCGACCCTGACCCGGGTCTCGCCGACGTCGACGCCGATCATGCAACCGCTGCCGGCGCTGATCCGCAGCAGGGTGCGGGGGCGTCCGCCCGCCGAGTCGACGCTGCCGGCCTCCTCGACGAGTCCCTCGGCGACGAGTTCGGCCACCACGTTGCTCACCGAGCCGGAGCTGAGCCCGGTCGCGGGCCCGAGGGAGAGCCGGCTCGCCGGGCCGTCGAAGTACAGCCGTTGCAGCACCGCCGTGCGGTTCTCCCGCCGCAGGTCGCGCACCGTGCGGCCATGTGTCGCTCGCACCTCAACCCCCCGTTCTCCACAGCCCGTTCAGCGGACTGTCCGCAACATACACCTGACGCGAAGCCTTGACGCACCCTTCCTGCGGAGCTTAACTCACGTCCTGAATTAAGCATCGCTCGAAAGGGGTTCCGAGGAGTCATGCGCAGAATCAGAGCCGCGGTCACCGGCGTCGTCACCCTCTCCCTCGCCCTCACCGCGACCGCCTGCGGCGGCGGCACCGCCGATGGTGCGGGAGGTTCCAACTCCCGGCCCACGAGCCTCACTTACTGGGCGTCCAACCAGGGCCCGAGCGTCGAGGCCGACAAGAAGGTGCTCCAGCCCGAACTCGACAAGTTCGAGAAGGAGACCGGCATCAAGGTGAAGCTGGAGGTCGTGCCCTGGTCCGAACTGCTGGGCAGGATCCTCACCGCCACCACCTCCGGACAGGGCCCCGACGTCCTCAACATCGGGAACACCTGGAGCGCCTCGCTCCAGGCGAGCGGCGCGCTGCTGCCCTGGGACGAGAAGAACTTCGCCGCGATCGGCGGCAAGGACCGCTTCGTCGACTCCGCGCTCGGCTCCACCGGCGCCGCCGGCCAGGACCCGGCCGCCGTGCCGCTCTACTCGATGGCCTACGCGCTCTACTACAACAAGAAGATGTTCGCCGACGCCGGCATCACCAAGCCGCCGGCCACCTGGGACGAACTGAACGAGGACGGGAAGAGGCTCGCCAGGAACGGCAGGTCGGCCATCGGCGTCGAGGGCGCCAACCTCGCCAACAACATCCACCAGGTCTTCGTGCTCGGCAAGCAGCACGGTGCCGACTTCTTCACCCCCGACGGCAAGGCCGACTTCACCTCCGACGGGGCCGTCGCCGCCGTCAAGCAGTACGTCGACCTGATGGCGGCCGACAAGCTCGTCGCCCCCGGCAACGCCGAGTACGCCCAGAACCAGTCGCTCAGCGACTTCGCCAAGGACCGCACCGCGATGGTGCTCTGGCAGACCGCCGCGCAGACCTTCGCCGCCCAGGGCATGAGCCCCGACGAGTGGGGCGTCGCTCCCGCGCCCGTCCCCTCCGGCACCCCCGGTCAGGGCACCCGGGTCAACTCCATGGTCGCCGGCATCAACATGGCCGTCTTCGGCAACACCAGGAACCGCGACGGGGCCCTGAAGTTCGTGAAGTTCATGACCGGCGACGCCGAGCAGAAGATCCTCAACCAGGCGTACGGCTCCGTCCCGCCCGTCAAGGCCGCGCAGGCGGACCCGGCCTTCTCCGGCCCCGCGCTCGCCGTCATCCGCGACACCCTCGCCACCAGCGCCGCCGCACTGCCGCAGGTCCCCGAGGAGTCCCAGTTCGAGACCGTCGTGGGCACCGCCGTCAAGGAGCTCTTCGCCGACGCCGCCGCCGGCCGCCCCGTCACCACCGAGACTGTACGCGCCAAGCTCGACAAGGCCCAGCAGCAGATGCCGAAGAAGTAGGCACGGGCCCTGCCATGACCGCCACCGCCACCCCCGGGGCGAGCCCCGCAGCCGGCCCCCGAGCCGACCGGGTGACCGCCGCCAAAGCCGGCCGGAAGAACCGGAGCCGCGGCGCGCTTCCGTATCTGCTGCTCCTGCCCGCCCTGCTGCTCGAACTCCTCGTCCACCTCGTGCCGATGATCGTCGGCGCCGTGATGAGCTTCAAGGAGCTCACCCAGTTCTTCATCCGCGACTGGACGTCCGCCCCCTGGAACGGACTCGACAACTTCGCCGTCTCCGTGGACGTCAACGCCCCGGTCGGCGAAGCCCTGGTGCGGTCCTTCGCCACGACCTGCGCGTTCACCCTGGCCTCGGTCGCGCTGTGCTGGCTGCTCGGCACCGCCGCCGCGATCTGCCTCCAGGACCCCATCCGCGGCCGCGGCCTGCTGCGCACCCTCTTCCTCGTCCCGTACGCGCTGCCCGTCTACGCCGCCGTCATCACCTGGGCGTTCATGTTCCAGCGCGACAACGGCCTGATCAACCACGTCCTGCACGACCAGCTCGGCATCGGGGACAGCCCCGCCTTCTGGCTCATCGGCGACAACAGCTTCTGGGCGCTGCTCACCGTCTCCGTGTGGAAGGGCTGGCCCTTCGCCTTCCTGACCGTGACGGCCGGCCTCCAGAACGTCCCAGGTGACCTGTACGAGGCCGCCGCCCTCGACGGCGCCGGAGTGTGGCGGCAGATCCGCCACATCACGCTCCCGTCGCTGCGACCCGTCAACCAGGTCCTGGTCCTCGTCCTCTTCCTGTGGACCTTCAACGACTTCAACACCCCCTTCGTCCTCTTCGGCAGGGCCGCACCGGAGGCCGCCGACCTGATCTCCCTGCACATCTACCAGTCGTCCTTCCAGACCTGGAACTTCGGCACCGGCTCCGCCATGTCCGTCCTCCTTCTCCTCTTCCTGCTCCTCGTCACGGGCCTCTATCTCGCCTTCACCTCGCGCGGACGGAGGACCGGTGGTGCGTAACTCCCCGTCCGCGCCGCCCCGTTCGTTCCTGTGGACCCGGCGCATCCTCCTCGCCCTGCTCAGCGGCTTCGTCCTGCTGCCGGTGTACGTGATGGTCTCCAGCTCCCTCAAACCGCTCGCGGACGTCTCGGGGAAGTTCCGCTGGTGGCCCTCCGGGCTCACCCTGCGTCCCTACGCCGACATCTGGCGCACCGTCCCGCTCGCCGACTACTTCGTGAACTCGGTGATCGTGGCCGGCGCCGCGACCGTCTGCTCGGTGACCGTCGCCGTCTTCGCCGCGTACGCCGTCAGCCGCTACGACTTCCGCGGCCGGCGCGTCTTCACGGTGACCGTCCTGTCGACGCAGATGTTCCCCGGCATCCTCTTCCTGCTGCCGCTGTTCCTCATCTACGTCAACATCGGCAACGCCACAGGCATCGCCCTGTTCGGCTCGCGCGGCGGACTGGTCCTCACCTATCTGACCTTCTCGTTGCCGTTCTCGATCTGGATGCTCGTCGGCTACCTGGACTCGATCCCGCGCGACCTCGACGAGGCCGCGGAAGTCGACGGCTGCGGCCCGGTCGGCGCGCTGCTCCGGGTCATCCTGCCCGCCGCCGTCCCCGGCATCGTCGCCGTCGCCGTCTACGCCTTCATGACCGCCTGGGGTGAGGTCCTCTTCGCCTCCGTCATGACCACCGACACCACCCGCACTCTCGCCGTCGGCCTGCAGGGCTACGCCACCCAGAACGACGTGTACTGGAACCAGGTGATGGCCGCCTCCCTCGTGGTCAGCGTCCCCGTCGTCGCCGGCTTCCTGCTGCTCCAGCGCTACCTCGTCGCCGGCCTCACCGCGGGCGCGGTCAAGTGATCCACCAGACACACGACCAAGTCACCTGTATGGAGAGGCATTTCGTGTCCGACGCGCGCCCCGTCACACACTCCTCCGCCACCCCGCTCGACCTCGGCGCCTTCCCGGCCGACTTCGCCTGGGGCACGGCCACCTCCGCGTACCAGATCGAGGGCGCCGTCGCCGAGGACGGCCGCGCACCCTCGATCTGGGACACCTTCGCCCACACGCCCGGCGCGGTCGACAACGGAGACCACGGCGACACCGCCTGCGACCACTACCACCGCTGGCCCGAGGACATCGCCCTCATGCGGGAGCTCGGCACCGACGCGTACCGCATGTCGATCGCCTGGCCCCGCGTCCTGCCCGGCGGCGACGGCCCCGTCAACGCGGCAGGACTCGACTTCTACGACCGCCTCGTCGACGCCCTCCTCGACGCCGGCATCACGCCGAGCGTCACCCTCTACCACTGGGACCTGCCGCAGACGCTGCAGGACCGGACGGGCCGGAACGGCGCGGGCCGGAACCGGGCGCGACGGAACCGGGCGGGGGAGTGGCGCGGCGGCTGGACCGAACGCGACACCGCCGAGCACTTCGCCCACTACACCTCCGTGGTCGCCGACCGCCTCGGCGACCGGGTCGGCCAGTGGGCCACCCTCAACGAGCCCCTGTGCTCGGCCTGGATCGGGCACCTGGAAGGGCGGATGGCCCCCGGCTGGACCGACCTGACCGCCGCCGTCCGCGCCTCGTACCACCTCCTCCTCGGCCACGGCCTCGCCGTGCAGGCACTGCGCGCCGCCGTCCCCGGCGCCCGGATCGGCCTGGTCACCAACCACTCCACCGTCGAACCCGCCTCCACCCGCCCCGAGGACGTGGCCGCCGCCGTCCGCGCCGACGGCCACATTAACCGCTGGTGGCTGGACCCTGTCTACGGGCGCGGTTTCCCCGCCGACATGCGCGAGCTGTACGGGGTCGAGCTGCCGGAGCGGGACGGCGACCCGGCCGTGATCGGCGCGCCCCTCGACTGGCACGGCCTGAACTACTACTTCCCGGTCACCGTCGCCGACGACCCGGCCGGCCCCGTCCCGCACGCCCGCGAGGTCCGCGTCCCCGGCCTGCCTCGTACCGGCATGGACTGGCCCGTCGACGCCGGCGGCCTCGAAGCCTTCCTGCTGCGCCTCACCGAGGAGTACGGCGTGCGCCGGCTGTACGTCACCGAGAACGGCTCGGCCTTCCCCGACGCCGTCGGGCCGGACGGACGGGTCGACGACCCGGAGCGCACCGGCTACCTGGAGCAGCACCTCGCGGCCTGCGCCCGCGCCCTGCGCAAGGGCGCCCCGCTGGCCGGCTACTACGCCTGGTCCCTGCTCGACAACTTCGAGTGGGCCTACGGCTACGACAAGCGGTTCGGCCTGGTTCACGTCGACTACGCGACCCAGCGCCGGACGGTCAAGGCCAGCGGCCGGCGGTACGCGGACATCATCCGCGCCCACCGGACACAAAGCCGCTGACCCCCCACCGAGAAACCCATAGGAGCCGCCGTGTACCACGCCATGCACCGCTCCCGACCAGGCACCTCCCGACCGCGCACCGCACCGCTCGGCGGCCGGGCGCTCGCCCTCGTCACCGCCCTCGTGACCGCCCTCCTCGGCGGACTGTTCGCGCTCGCCCCGGCAGGACCGGCGCGGGCCGCGGCGGCGGCCGTGCCGGTCCTGCTCTCCCAGGGCCGGCCGGTCATCGCCTCCAGCCAGGAGAACGCCGGCACCCCGGCGACCGCCGCCGTCGACGGCGACCTCGGCACCCGCTGGTCCAGCGCCTTCGCCGACCCCCAGTGGATCCAGGTCGACCTCGGCGCCCCCGCCGCCCTGAGCCGGGTCGACCTGAACTGGGAGACCGCCTACGGCTCCGCGTACCGCATCGAGATCTCCACCGACGCGACCACCTGGACCACCGCCTACACCACCACGACCGGCCACGGCGGCAGCGAGTCGCTGCCCGTCTCCGGCACCGCCCGCTATGTCCGCCTCACCGGCCAGACCCGGGCCACCGGGTGGGGCTACTCGCTGTGGGAGTTCCAGGTGTACGGCACGGCCGACGGCGGGACGACCCTGCCGGGCGGCGGCGACCTCGGCCCCAACGTGCACATCGTCGACCCGTCCACACCGGACATCCAGGCACAGCTCGACGACGTCTTCCGGCAGCAGGAGTCGGCGCAGTTCGGCACCGGCCGGCACGCCTTCCTGTTCAAGCCCGGCACCTACAACGGCCTCAACGCGCAACTCGGCTTCTACACGCAGATATCCGGCCTCGGGCTGCGCCCCGACGACACCCTGATCAACGGTGACGTGACGGTCGACGCCGGCTGGTTCAACGGCAACGCCACCCAGAACTTCTGGCGATCCGCCGAGAACCTGGCCCTGAACCCGGTCAACGGCACCGACCGCTGGGCCGTCTCCCAGGCTTCCTCGTTCCGCCGCATGCACGTCAAGGGCGGCCTCAACCTCGCGCCCACCGGCTACGGCTGGGCCAGCGGCGGCTACATCGCCGACAGCCGGATCGACGGCCAGATCGGCAACTACTCGCAGCAGCAGTGGTACACCCGCGACAGCTCCGTCGGCGGCTGGTCCAACTCCGTGTGGAACCAGGTCTTCTCCGGCGTCGAGGGCGCCCCGGCCACCAGCTTCCCCGAGCCCAAGTACACGACGCTCGACACCACCCCGATCTCCCGCGAGAAGCCCTTCCTCTACTACGAGGGCGGTCAGCTGAAGGTCTTCGCCCCGGCCAGGCGGACCGGCGCCCGCGGCGTCAGCTGGGCCGCCGGCACCCTGCCCGGTGAGTCGATCCCGCTCAGCCGCTTCTACGTCGTCAAGCCGGGCACCACGGCCGCCACCATGAACCAGGCCGTGGCCCAGGGGCTGCACCTGCTCTTCACCCCGGGCGTCTACCACGTCGACCGCACGGTGGAGATCAACCGCCCCGGCACCATCGTGCTCGGCCTCGGCCTCGCCACCATCGTCCCGGACAACGGTGTCACCGCCCTGCGCGTCGGTGACGTCGACGGCGTCCGCCTCGCCGGCCTCCTCATCGACGCCGGTACGGTGAACTCGCCGACCCTCCTGGAGATCGGCCCGCAGGGCGCCGGCGCCGACCACGCGGCCGACCCCACCACCGTCCAGGACGTCTACCTCCGCATCGGCGGCGCCGGCGCCGGCCGCGCCACCACCGCCATGGCCGTCAACAGCGACGACACGATCATCGACCACACCTGGGTCTGGCGCGCCGACCACGGCGACGGCGTCGGCTGGGACACCAACCGCGCCGACTACGGCGTGCGCGTGTACGGCGACGACGTGCTCGCCACCGGCCTGTTCGTCGAGCACTTCAACAAGTACGACGTCGAATGGTTCGGCGACCGCGGCCGCACCGTCTTCTTCCAGAACGAGAAGGCGTACGACGCTCCGAACCAGGCCGCCGTCCAGGACGGCCCCTACCTGGGGTACGCGGCCTACCGCGTCGACGACTCCGTCACCACCCACGAGGGCTGGGGCATGGGCAGCTACTGCTACTACAACACCGATCCCACCATTCGCCAGGACCACGGCTTCCGCGCCCCGGTGAAGCCCGGTGTCCGCTTCCACGGCCTGCTCGTCGTCTCCCTCGGCGGCAAGGGCCAGTTCAACCACGTCATCAACAGCACGGGCGCCCCGACCTCGGGCACGGACACCGTCCCGTCCACGGTCACCGCGTACCCGTAGAACGGATCCCCGTTGCGGCCCCGGTCGGCGATCGTGGATGATCAACCGGGGCCGAAACCAAGGGGGATGGCATGCGATATTCCGACGGGCCGCGCGCGGAGTGCGAGGTTCACATCGAGGCGCCCGCGGGGCGGGTCTGGGCGCTCGTCACCGACATCCATCTGCCCGCGCGGCTCAGCAACGAACTGCAGCGCGTCGCATGGCTCGACGGTGCGGAGGGCCCCGAGCCGGGCGCACGCTTCGAAGGGCACAACCACAACGAGATGCTCGGCGACTGGCGGACCGTGTCCCACGTGATCGAGATGGACGAACCGCGGGTCTTCGCCTGGGCCGTCACGGACGCGGACGGCCGGTACGGAGCACCGACGGTGGACCCCGCGAAGCCGCTCGCCACCTGGCGGTACGAGCTGGAGGCCGACGGCGAGGGCACCCGGCTGCGGCAGACGGCCCTCATCGGGCCGGGCCCCAGCGGGGTCACCCTCGCCATCGAGCGCTGGCCGGACAAGGAGGAGGAGATCGTCGCCTTCCGGCTCGGTGAACTGCGCACCGGGATGGAGACCACCCTCCGCGGCATCAAGGCACTCGCCGAGGAGCGCGACTGACCGTCCGGCGCGGGTGAGACGCGCGAGGCCCCCGGAACCCTGAGGCGGGTTCCGGGGGCCTCGGCCTCACAGGAGCTGCGCGGGCGTCACGGCGTCGGCGTCTTCCAGATGCCGCGGCCGTGCGTGGCCACGTACACCTGGCTGCCGTCCGGGCTCGGCGAAAGGTACACCGCCGGCGAGGTGGGCAGGTTGGTGCCCAGACGCGCCCAGTGGCCGGGGCCGGCCGAGGTGCTGGTGAAGACGCCCAGGTCGGTGGCGACGACCAGGGTGCCGTTCTTGGTCACCAGGGCCGAGTTGGCCGGGGCGTCCGGGAAGGAGTCCGCGGCGGCGCTGTCGCCGCTGATGTCCGTCCAGGTGGCGCCGCCGTCCGCGGTCTTCCAGACGTGGCCGTAGCCGGCGCCGGGGCCCTCGTTCCAGTGCCGCGAGAAGCCGTTGACGATGGCGTACACCGTCTTGCCCGAGGCGTCGGACGGGTCGATGGTCACGCCCGAGATGTAGCGGTTCGGGAAGGCGGCGGGCAGGGCCACCTGGTGCCAGCTGCCGCCGTAGTTGGTGGCGATGCCGCGCCCGAAGGTGCCGTCGACCTTGGAGCAGGGGCCGCACCAGGCCGCCCAGGTGACGTGGTGGCGGCTGGCGACCGCCGAGGCGGAGTGGCCGGCGCCCAGGTCGAACAGCTGGGTCCAGTCGGCGCCCGAAGTGCTCTGCCAGGTCCGGGTGTTGCCCCAGACGTACTGGCCGCCCGCGACCCACAGGCCGTTCGGGTCGGTCTCGTCCGCGGCGAACGGGGCGATGAAGCGGGCGCCCGGGTCGCCGGGCGCGATGTCCGTGATCACGTCCTCGGCGCCGTTGTCGCTCGCCGTGAAGCCGCAGTTGTTCGTGATCTGCAGCGCGAGGTCGACGTACTCGCCGACCGTCTGGCAGCCGTTGTCCGGGTTGACCAGCTGGTCACCGCCGTCACCGCCGAAGGGCGCGACCATCTCGCCGTTGGGGTTGAGCTGCTGGCCCTGGTACGTGGCGCCCTTGGGCGCGAGCAGCGAGACGCCGTTGTCCTGCAGGCCGCCCCAGACCGCCTCGCCGCTGCCGTCGGGCAGCCTGCCCGCGCGCACCGAGTAGTACTGCAGGTTGCGCAGCGTGCCGGACTCGTTGAGGTTGCGCCAGCCGGCGGTGGTCTGCGCGGTGGGCCGGGCGTAGGCGCCGCCGTCGTTGCCGACGAACACCTCCGGCGCGGCGCCCTGCCACTGCGAGAAGGCGAGCGCGTGCTGGTCGGAGTGCATCACGTCGCCGTCGCAGGAGTTCGCGGCGGCGTCGTAGGAGAAGCACGGCATGCCGAAGTTCCAGTACCGGCCGATCGCCTTCCAGGTGGCGCCGCCGTCCCTGGACTCGAACACCTCCTCCAGGCCCAGGTAGACGTGGTTCGGGTCGCTCGGGTCGACCGCGATGACCTGGTCGTACCAGGCCTGGGAGCCCGGCTGGTAGCCGGAGCCGATCTCCGTGAGCTTCATCGCGGAGCCGGACGCCGACAGCGCTGAGGAGGTCGCGATCTGCTTGAACGGCCCGTTCGCGTCGCCGCTCTGGCTCACGTACACGCCGGCCAGGACGGAGGAGACGCCTGAGCCGGAGGACTTGTTGAGGAGCTTGGGCGACTCCATCGACACGTAGAGCCTGCTGCCGTCGGCCGCGTACGCGAAGGCGGCGTTGCCGATCTCGGCGGGGTTGACCGCCCCGGTCGGGTTGGCACGCTTCCACGTGGTGCCGGCGTCGGAGGAGTAGTAGAAGCCGTTGTAGTCCGCGCCGCCGCGCCAGGCCACGTTGGCCAGCAGCTTCTTGCCGTCGCTGCCCGGCTGTACGGCGATGTCGTCGGCGATGTCCGCGTAGTGCGCGTCCACGCCGCAGCCGACGCCGCTGATGCCGACGCCCGCGCAGGGTGCGAGCACCTTCGTCCAGGCGGCGGACTGCACCGCGGCGAGCGGGCGCCGGAAGACGCCGTGCGAGGAGGCCGCGAAGACGTACCCGGCGGCCTTGTCGAAGGTGAGCGTGTGGACGGAGGACGAGTCCAGCTCCGTACCGCCCACCTTGTCGTTCTCGCCGAAGGTCCCGGTCACCGGGTTCGCGAGCCGGTACACGCCGCTGCCCAGGTAGTTGTCGGACGCGGTCGTGGCCTCGCCGGTCGCCAGCCACAGCGCGCCGTCGGGTGCGACCGCGAGGGCGCCCACGGACAGGGCGGGCAGCCCGTCCGCGATCGGCGTCCACGTCCTGCCGTTGTCGACGGACCGGAACACGCCGCCACCCGCCGCGCCCGCGTAGACCACGCCGCGGTGCGTCGGGTCGGTGGCCAGGGCCGCGATCCGGCCGGACGAATGACCCGTACCGGCACCGGAGTTGGACGCCGACTGGTCACGGTAGTGCAGCGCGTCCTCGTCGTACGGGGAGGTGGTCACCTCGGACCAGCTCCCCGTCCTGACCGGCATGTTCCTGATGTGCGCCCAGGCGCCGGCGTACGCACCCGGCGCCACCTGGTCGGCGGGGGAGAGCCGCGGCTCGTTGAAGGAGTCGAGGGACTCCATCAGTTCATGGGACTCCTCGCCCGCCACCTCGTGGCGGCCGGCGCCCGTGTCGCCCTCCCCGTAGGCGGTGACGGGTCCCGTCCCCGCTATCAGGAATGCGGCGGCGACGACGGCGAGCGCCGTTCTGCCGCCGCGCTCCGCTCCGCGGCGCGGTCTGCGCCGTGCGGAATTCACACCCATGTACTGTCTCCGGCTTCTTCGGCGTAAGGCGCGCCGCCCCTACGGCCGCACGCGATCTCCTACGACCGAGCGCCGGAACCGTACTCCCGTGCGACCCTTTGGCCACAGGGGTTTGCGGCGACTTTACTGAGTCTTGTGACCTGGTCGTCAGGCCCAGGGGTCGAAGGGGATGCCCGCCGGCCTGGAGGCGTTGAGCAGGTTGCGGAAGCGGTCGTCCTTGTCGGTGATCTTGATGGTGGCGGCGCCGAAGTCCGCGGTCATGAGCCGGTCGCGCAGCCAGAGGGAGGGGTAGCCGTTCCAGTCGACCAGCGGGGGATACCGCCAGTCGTGGTAGTGGTTCTCCGGCGGCTCGTCGTTGCTGTTGGCGAGCCGGAAGAAGTGCGTGCTCAGGCCGTCCTTGTGGTAGACGACCTTCGGGTGGGAACCGTCGAAGCGGACCTGCGCGGCGGCGTAGGTCCGCACCTCGCTGTGCTGCGTGGTGGAGACGTACGCCACCCGGTTCGCCGCCTGGTCGACCCAGGAGATCACGTGCTCCCAGTCGTGACGGTGGCCCCCGAGGCTGCTGCCGTTCAGGGCCTGGTCCTTCTCGAAGTAGCTCGCGTACACGATGGCGCACCAGCCGTTGTTGCACTTCGAGCGGGCGTACGTCTGGGAGTTGTCCAGGTCCGACTGGTCGTGGCAGTTGCCGTTGACGGCGCCCGTCGGGTTGAGACCGGGGGCGAGGGTGCCGTCGGGGCCGATGGCGGGAGTGGCGTAGCAGCCGTCGGTGTCGTAGTCGTACGCGGGTGAGAAGGACTGCTCGTAACCGCCCGCGCTCTGGGGCAGGTTGTGCGGTGGTTCGGCGTAGGCCGTCGCGGTGGAGAGCAGCAGGGCCAGGGCGGCTGCGCCGAGGACGGTCGCCGTTCGGAGGGACGATGGGGCCTTCATGCATCCTCGCTTTTCGACGCGGCTGGATGTGGCTCGACGTGGCGTGGCTCGGTGCGGATCGACGTGGCGTGGACATGACTGTCGTACTCGTCGCAGGACTCAGAGGGTGCCTCAGTCGGCGTGACGGCGGTAGGGGTCACACGTCGGTGCGTGTGCCGTGCGCGGCACCCGCCGACGCCGCGACCACGCACAGCGCCGCGACCCTCTGTGACGAGCGCAGCGACTCCTGGAGCACGACAAGACCGATGAGGGCCGCCATCGCCGGTTCGAACCGGGAGGGCGAACCCTGTTCGGACCCTAGAGGCTGTCGTTCCCCGCCCTCGACGGCTCCAGGACGGCGGCCGCCAGCCGCTCACGGAACCAACGGTGCCCGGGGTCGGCCGAGTTGCGGGGATGCCAGGCCATCCCGATGTCGAGGGGCGCCAGGTCGAGGGGGACGGGGAAGGTCCGCAGGCCCAGGGCGGCGATGGTGCCGGGCAGCCAGTCGGCCAGACCGAGTGCGACGAGGTCGGTGTCCCGCGCGAGCATCATGGCGCTCGTGTGGCTGGGCACGACGACCGCGATCCGGCGCCGCAGCCCCAGGTCCGCGAGCGCGCCGTCGATGGGCCCGAGGCGCTTGCCGAGGCGGGAGATGCCGATGTGGCCGGCCGCGGCGAAGCGGCGGACGTCGACCCGCCCGTCCGTCCGCCCCCGGAAAAGGGGATGACCGCTGCGGGCGACGCCGACCAGCGGCATCCGGGTGAGCTGCCGGGTGCGGATCTCCGGGTCCAGGTGTCCGAGGACGCCCAGCTCGACGTCCACCCAGCCCTGCCGCAGCCCGGGACCGCCCTCCACCGCCTCCGGCAGGAAGACCACGTCCACCTGCGGGGCCTCCGCGTGGATCCGCTCGGTGAGGGTTCCGGCCAGGCCCACCAGGAGCAGATCGGTGGCCTGCACGGTGAAGGTGCGCTGGAGGTGTGCGGCGTCGAAACCGGGTCCGGGGCGAAGAACGTTCTCGCAGCCGCGCAGCAACGCGCCGACCTCCTCGCGGAGTTCCTCGGCGCGCGGGGTCGGGACCATGGCCTGGCCGGCCCGGACGAGCAGCGGATCGCCGACGGCACGGCGGAGGCGGGCCAGCGTACGGCTCACCGCCGCGGGCGAGGTGCCGAGCCGTTCGGCGGCGCGGGTCACGCTGTGTTCCTGGAGCAAGACGTCCAGGACCCGCAGCAGGTTGAGATCCATGGCTCCCCCCACCTCCACTGACGTGCGTCTTTACGTCTGAGGCAATGATCGGATGCCAATCTTTGCATGGTGCGGGAGCCCGCCGGCGCGGAGAGTTGGAGATGCCCGCGAAGCCGCGTGGCATTCCCTTCACCCTGTTCAAGGAGCCGCTGTGCAGCAGTCCCCCCGTGCCGGTCGAGAAGGCGATGTGCTGGCGGTCGTCAGCCAGAGCGGACCCACCGTCTCGTTCTTCGACGCCGCCTCCGACCGGCACCTCGGCACGACCGAAGTCCTCGCCGAACCGCACGAGTTGTGCTTCGACCCGGAGCAGCGCCTGCTGTGGTGCACCACCACGTACCACTCGGGCTACTACCACGCGAACGGCGGCCGGCGCACCGAACTGACCGTCATCGACCCCGACACCCGCCGCATCGTGGACGTCGTCGACCTCGCCCCGGAACACGGACCGCACGGGCTGGCACTCGACCCGGTGCGCCGTCGTCTCTACGTCAGCGTGGAGGGCACGGAGGACCGGCCCGGCGGAGTCGTCGTGGTCGACACGCGGACCCGTCGTCCCCTGGGCCGGATCGACACGGACGCGCCCGGCCCGCACTGGTTCGCCATCGACCCGGCGGGCAGGACGGGTTTCGCCACCAACAAGGAGGCGCCCTTCGTCTCGGTCGTCGACCTCGAACGCGGCGTCCTCACCGCGAAGGCCGGGGTGCCGGGCAGCGAGGGGCTCGCCGTCTCCGCCGACGGCACGCACGCCTTCGTCGCCGCGCCCTACGGCTCCTTCTCCGGCCCCGCCGACGAGCGGCCCGCCCCCGGGATCCGGGTCGTCGACGCCCGTACCGCGTCCGTCGTCGACACCCTGCCCACCGAGGACATCGTCCTGCCGGTGCACCTGACGTCGACCGGGAAGCTGCTCGCGGGCGAACTGCGCATGGCCCCCGACCCGGTGTCCCGGCTCGGCCGCCACGCGCCCGGCCGCCTCACGGTCTTCTCCGCCGACACCCGCAAGCGGCTCGGGGACGTCGGGGTCGGGCTCTTCCCGCTGACCGTCACGTCCTCGCCCGACGGGCGCCTCGCCTACGTGGCCTGCGTCGTCTCCTCGACCGTCGACGTCGTCGACCTGGAGACGCTGGAGGTGCTGGCCCGGCTGGACATCGCCAAGCTGGGCGAGCCCGGCGCGCACGGGCTCGCGTACGTTCCCCGCGCGGCCTGAGCCGTCGTCCGTCGCCTCGTCGCCTCGTCGCCTCGACGTCCGTCGGCTCAGCGCGGAAGCACCCAGTCCGGCGCCCAGGTCCCCGTGGTGCCGTGGCCGGCCCCCGTGGCGGCGAGATGCGCGCGGAGGGTGGCCAGCGCCGGGTGGGGGTTGTCGCGGTGCCAGAGCAGCGAGTGCGGGTAGACGGGCGTCGGGTCGGTCACCGGGATGCGACGCAGGCCGTGACCGGCGGGCCAGACGAGCCGGGTGTGCTCGCTCATGAACGTGGCCAGGGCCGGGGTGTCGGCGACGGTGTCGAGGAGCGCGTCGGAGCCGAAGTTGGGGCCGGTCGCCTCGATGGTGAGGCCGAACTCGGCGACGAGGTCCTCGTAGTAGGCGGCCCACTCGCTGCCGGGGAGGATGCCGGGCATCCAGATCCGGTGCCCGGCGAGCTGGGCGAGGGTCACCGACCGGGCGCCCGCCAGCGCGTGGGCGGGGCCGGTGAGCAGCTGGAGCGGCTCGTCGAGCACCCGTACGGACTCGATGTCCTCGGGAAGGGGCCGGCCGGGCGCGGCGACGGCACGGAACGACGCGTCGATCGCACCGGACCGGATGGAGGCGAGGGCCGTCTCGATGTCGAGCAGCATCACCACGTCGAGTTCGATCTCGGAGTACGCGCGATGGAAGTCGCGCATCAGGCCCGACGCCGCGCCGCGCGAGTTGAGCACGTCGACGCGCAGTGGACGGCGACCGGCGCGCACGGACGCCACCGCCCGCTCGGCGGCGCGCAGCAGCTCGCGCGCGTGGGGCAGGAACGCCTGGCCGTCGATGGTGAGCTCGGCGCCGCGCGGCGTGCGTGCGAACAGCCGCACACCGAGGTCGCGCTCCAGCACGGCGATGCGCTTGGAGACGGCCTGCTGGGTGATCGACAGGTCGGCGGCGGCCTTCTGGAACTGGCCTGCTTCCGCGACGGCGACGAGGGTGCGTACGGCTTCGATGTCCACGCCGAGCACCTTAGTGAACAACGATTGGTTGTGCACAGACGGCGGGACGGTTGTTTGACCTGCGGTTGTCCCGCTCGATTAGCTCTCGCTCGTCGATATTGATCAACACCTGTTTGTTCGGACGGTTCGGGTGGGACGTCGAGGGAGGGCGCTGGGCATGGTGGGCAGGAGACGACTGGGCCGGCCGTTCGGCTGGCTGTGGGCGGCGTACGCCGTGAGCGCGTACGGGTCCGGCCTCGGGTTCGGGGCCTTGCCGCTGATCGCCGTACTGGTGCTGCACGCCGGCCCCGCCGAGGTGTCCGCGCTGTCCGCGGTGGGGCCCGCCGTGGGCGCGCTGATCGCGGTGCCGCTCGCGCCGTGGGTGGAGTTCCGGCGCAAACGCCCGGTCATGATCGCGGCGGACCTCACCCGCTTCGCCGCGATGGCGACGATCCCGCTCGCCTACGCCTTCGGCCGGCTCGGCTTCGTCCAGCTGCTGGCGGTCTCGGCCGTCGTCGCCGCGGCGAAGATCGCGTTCGGCGCGGCGAGCGGCGCCTACCTCAAGGCCCTGGTCCGGCCGGACGACCTGCTCGTGGCCAACGCCCGGTTCGAATCCACGAACTGGAGCTCCATCGCGGTCGGACCACCGCTGGGCGGGGCGGCGATCGGCGTGTTCGGCCCGGTGGTCACCGTGCTGGCCGACGCGATCAGCTACCTGCTGTCCGCACTCGCCCTCACCGCCGTCCGCGGCCGGGAGGAGGCGCCGCGGCCCACCGGCGACAGCCGGGTCCGGGCGGGCGCACTGCTCGACGGCTGGCGGCACATCATGGGCCATCGCGGCCTGCGCGCGCTCTACCTCAACAACATGCTCGTCTCCGGTCTGATCATGGCCACCGAGCCCCTGCTGGCCGTGCTCCTGCTGCGCCGGCTCGGCTTCCCGGCCTGGCAGTACGGCCTCGCCTTCGCCCTCCCCTGTCTCGGCGGACTCGTCGGCTCCCGACTGGCCCCCCGGGTCGTGGCCCGCTACGGCCGCCACCGGGTCTTCCGTACCGTCGGCGCCCTGCGTGCGATCTGGCTGATCGGCCTGGCCTTCGTCCGTCCCGGACCCGTCGGTCTCGTCACCGTGATCGCCGTCGAGCTGGCGATCATCATCAACATGAGCCTGTACACCCCGGTGCTCGCCACCTACCGGCTCGAACACACCCCCGGACATCTGGTCGCCCGCACCCTGTCGGCCTGGGCGGTCGGCCAGCAGGCGGCCATCGCCGTCTTCACCGCGCTCGGGGGGCTGCTCGCCGACGTCACCGGCCCGCGCACCGCCCTCGCGGTCGCGGGACTGCTCATCCTCGCCACGCCGCTCCTGCTTCCCCGGCGCGACGAGGCGTCGCAGCACGAGCCGGAACCGTCCCGTATCCCCGCATGACCCGTCGCCGCAGCAAGGAGAACACCCGCGTGAGCACCGCCCCTTCCGCCGCCCCCGCCCTCGACCCCGCGCACACCGCACTGCTCGTCATGGACCTCCAGCCCGCGATCCTGGCCGCGCTGCCCGACGGCGCGGACCGCGAGGCCCTGCTGGGCCGGGTGGCAGAGGCCGTCGCCGCCGTGCGGGCCGAGGGCGGCACCATCGCCTACGTACGCGTCGGCTTCACCGAGCACGACTGGGACGCCGTCCCGGACGCCAACACGTCCTTCGCCCCGGTGGCCCGGCACCGGGTGATGCACCACGAGGACCCCGCCACCGCCGTGCACGAGCGCCTGGCTCCCCGGGACGGCGACATCCTCGTGCGCAAGGTCCGCCACGGCGCGCTGTCCACCACCGACCTCGACCGGCAGCTGCGCGAGCGCGGCATCACCACTCTGGTCGTCTCCGGCGTCAGCACGGGCGGCGTCGTCCTGTCCACCGTCACCGACGCGGCCGACCGCGACTACCGGCTCTACGTCCTGTCCGACGCGGTCGCCGACCCGGACCCCGAGGTCCACGACGTCCTGCTCCGCCGGGTGTTCCCCGCCCGGGCCCAGGTCATCGACACGGCCGGGCTGCGGGCCCTGCTCGGGGCCGGCTGACTCCGGCCTCCGCGCGCGGGCCCGGCTCAGGCCCCGCCTCCTGCGCCGGCGCCCGCGCCGGGGTTCGCGCTTACGCCCGGGCCTGCCCCCGCGCCTGGGCCTGACGCTTGTCCACGTACTCGGTGACGATCGCGAAGAACCGGGCCGGGTCCTCGAACGGCAACCCGTGTCCGCCGGGGACCTGGACGTACTCGGCCCCGTCGACGGCGGCGGCCAGCTCGCGCTGGTGGTGGGGCGGGACGATCCGGTCGTCCTCGCTCGCCACCACCAGCGTGGGTGCGGTGACGCGCCCCACCGCCCCGCGCAGGTCGACCCGGCCGTCCAGTTCGATCTGGCCGAGGATGCGCTCGTCGAGCAGGGCGGTGAAACCGGCGGCCATCTCGGCGAACTGGGCGTCGTCGAGAGCGCCCAGAAGGCCGGGCCCCATCGCGCTGAGGATCAACTCGCGGGCCAGCAGCTCCGGGTCGGTGCGCAGCAGGCGCGCCCACAGGTCGAACATGAAGGCCTCGCGCGCGGTCGTCCTGACCCATCCCGCGTGCAGGAGGAGCGAGGTGACGGCCTCGGGGTGCCGGGCGGCCACCGCCGTCGCGACGACGGAGCCGAGCGAGTGACCGGCCAGGTGGAACCGCTCCACGCCGGCCGCGCGGGCGGTGGCGACGATCCGGTCGGCGAGTGCGTCCGGATCGAGGGGTATGGGGTCGACGGCGGTGGCGCCCGCGCCGGGCAGGTTGGGGGCGACGACCGTGTACCGGTCCGCCATCGCGTCGATGAGAGGCCCCCAGTTCGACGTCGCGTCGGCGCCGGTGCCGTGGATCAGGACGAGTCCGGGGCCGGACCCGGCGACGACGTGGTCGAGGAGTTCGGGGCTGGTCATGGGTTGCCTCCAGGAGTGGCGCGAGGAGCGCGAACGGCCCCCGCTTGATGACAGAGACCTTACATGTATCAGAGCTCTGTCATAAGCCAGAGTTCGATGGGACGGATGACGTACGATCACTCCATGAACATGCCGGTCACCGAACGCCTCGGCCTGCACATCAAGCGGGTCGAGCAGGAGCTGATGGCTGCCAAGCACGCCGCCCTCCGGCCGCTCGGGCTGACGGTCCCGCAGTACGCGGCGCTCTACACGCTCGACGAACACCCGGGGTTGTCCGCCGCCGCGCTCGCCCGCGCGTGCCTGGTCACCCCGCAGACCATCGCCACCGTGCTCGCCAACCTCGAAGCGAAGGCACTGATCACGCGCCGTCCGCACCCCTGGCACCGCAAGGTCACGGAAGTGCACCTCACCGACGACGGGCGCCGGCTGCTCGCGCAGGCAGACGCGAAGGCCGTCGCCATCGAGCGGCACATCGCCGACGGGTTCAGCGCCGAGGAACGCGCGCTGCTCGTCGACCTGCTGGCCCGCGCGTCGAGTCGGCTGACCCCACCCCACCGCGACACGGAAGAGGCCGGCTCATGACCACGTCACCGTCGTCACCCGGAGCGGCGCCGGCTGACGGGTCGTCCGTCCGGATCGGCGCCCTCGTGCCCCTGTCCCGGCCCGGCTGGGCCGACGCCGGCCGGCACCTGCTCGCCGGACTCGAGACGGCCGCGCACGAGGTCAACGGCGCCGGCGGAATCGCCGGAAGGCCACTCGAACTGGTGGTCCGCGACACCGCGGCCGACCCGGAGAAGGCCGCCGCGGCCGTGGACGAACTGGCCCGGCTGGGCGTGGCCGCCCTGGCGGGGGAGTACCACAGCGTCGTCGCCCGCGCCGCCGCCGCCCGGGCCGACGCGCTCGGCCTGCCGTTCCTCTGCTCCTCGGCGGTGCTCGACGCGCTCACCGAACAGCCCACGGACCGGGTCGCGCGCCTCGCCCCCGCCCAGTCCCGAGGCTGGCGCCTCTATGCGGACTTCCTCCTCGACGCGGGCCACAGCCGCATCGCCGTGGCGACCCAGCCGAGCGTCTACTGGGCGTCCGGGACCCGCATCCTGCGCGACCACCTCGCACCGCACGGCGGCACCGTCGTCGAACTGGACATGAGCACGCTCGCCCCCACGGACGTGTGCGACGAGCTCGTCCGGCACCGCGCGACGGCCCTCCTGCTGCTGGTCGGCCACCCGGAGCCGGCGGTGCCCGTCGTCAGGGCCGTCCGCCACGACCAGCGCCTCGCCGAGGTCCTGATCGGTGCACCCGCCGGCCAGCCGGAACTCCCCGAATGGGCATCGCTGCTCGGCGGCGAGGGCACGGCGATCCCGTTCCTGCGCTACCTGCCCGAGCCGCTCGGCCCGCTCGGCGCACGCGTCGCGACGACCCTGCGCGAGCGGCTCGGCGAAGCACCCTCCTTCGTCGCCTTCGAGGGCTACGACACGATCACCGTCCTCGCCGACGTACTGCGCTCCCACGGCGCGGACCGGGCCCGCATCGCCGCCTCCTGGCCGCACGTCGCCGTCGAGGGCACCCGCGGGAAGATCCGCTTCTCCCGTGTGCCGGGCATCGACGTCTGGCAGTGGGCCTGGCCGCCCCTCCAGGTCGTCGACCGGGACCCGGCGGAACCCGGTCGCTTCCGGATCCTCCGTACCGGCTGAGGAGGCGCGACGGGCATCGAGCCGCGCTACGCGCCGATGTCCTCGTTCCACAGCTCCGGACGCGCCTCGATGAAGTCCGTCATCATCGCGACGCACTCGGCGTCGTCCACGACGACGATCTCCACGCCGTGCTCGGCCAGCCAGTCGTTGCCCCCGTGGAACGTCCGCGCCTCGCCGACGACGACCCGCGAGATGCCGAACTGCCGCACGAGGCCGCTGCAGTACCAGCACGGAGACAGCGTCGTCACCATCGTCGTCCCGCGATACGTGCGCTGCCGCCCCGCATCGCGGAACGCGGCCGTCTCGGCGTGCAGGGACGGATCGCCGTCCTGCACGCGGCGGTTGTGACCCCGGCCGAGCACGGTGCGCCCGTCCGGCGCGAACAGCGCGGCTCCGATGGGGATGCCCCCCTCGGCCAGACCTGCGCGCGCCTCTTCGACCGCGACCTCGAGCATCCGCCGATCCGATTCCCCTGACATGACGGTCATTCTTCCCCCGCCCGCTCCCGGAGGAGACGGTCGCGCCTACACCTTCACGTCGTCGCCCGGCGCCGCGCCCGCCGCGTCGCGTTCCAGCGCGGCCTCGCCCTCCGTGTCGAGGTGGGGGAGTATGCGGTCGAGCCAGCGCGGGGTCCACCAGGCGTGTTTGCCGAGCAGGGTCATCACGGCGGGCACCAGGAGGAGCCGGACGATCGTCGCGTCGATGAGGACGCTCGCCGCCAGGCCGAGGCCGAGCATCTTCACCACGATGTTGTCCGAGACGATGAAGGCCGCGAAGACGCTGACCATGATGAGCGCGGCACAGGTGATCACCCGGGCGGTGATCTCCAGGGCGTGGGCGACGCTCGCCTTCGGGTCGCCCGTGCGCAGCCAAGCCTCGCGGACCCGCGACAGCAGGAAGATCTCGTAGTCCATGCTCAGTCCGAAGACGATGGCGAACATCATCATCGGCACGTAGCTCTCGATCGGCACCTTCCCGGACACGCCGAGCGCGGGGCCGCCCCAGCCCCACTGGAAGACGGCCACGACCACGCCGTACGCGGCGGCGATGGACAGCACGTTGAGGACGGCGGCCTTCAGGGCCACCAGGAGGCCCCTGAAGACGGTCAGGATCACCAGGAACGCAAGCCCGACGACCACGGCGATGATCAGCGGCAGCCGGCTGGAGACGATGTCGAGGAAGTCCACCTGGGCGGCCGTGGTGCCGGTGACGTACGTCTTCGCGTCCGTCCCGGCCACCGCCTGCGGCAGCACGTCGTCGACCAGGTTGTTGGTGAGGTCCGTGGTGCGCTCGTCCTGCGGTGAGGCGACCGAGTAGGCGGTGCCGACGAGGACGTCGCCGTCGGGGGTGGCCTGCAGCGGGGTGATGGAGGCGGCGTCCGGCACGCCGGTGAGCGACTGCTGCAGCTTGGTGGCGAGCGCGGCCCGGTCCTGGGCGGGCACGGCGGACTGGTCGACCACCAGCGTCAGCGGACCGTTGGCGCCGGGCCCGAAGGCCGTCGAGATCAGGTCGTACGCCCGCCGGTCCGTGAACGACTTGGGGTCGGCGCCGTCGCCGATGTGACCGAGCTGGATGAACAGCAGCGGGAAGGCCAGGATCAGCAGGGTCACCACCCCGCAGACCAGGAACCACCAGGGGCGTCTCTCGACCCGCTGTGCGTAGCGGTGCCAGGTGCCGTGCGCGGGGGTGCCCGGCTCGGCGTCCGTCTCGGCGACGGGTTTGCGCACGTGGTAGCGGTCGATGCGGCGGCCGACGAGCCCGAGCATGGCCGGGACGAGGGTGAGCGCGGCGATGACGGCCGTGACCACGGTGAAGGCCGCGGCGAGGCCGAGTTTGCCGATGAAGGTGACGCCGGAGACCCACAGCCCGGACAGGGCGATGATCACCGTGCAGCCGGAGACGAGCACGGCCCGGCCGCTGGTGGTGGTCGCCAGGCCGGCGGAGTCGGCCGGATCGTGCCCGTTCATGATGTTCTGGCGGTGCCGTGTGATCAGGAACAGGGCGTAGTCGATGCCGACGCCCAGGCCGATCATGGTGGCCAGCGTCGGCGACACCGTGCCGAAGGTGAAGGCCGCGGCCATCAGGCCGAGCAGCGCGAGGCCGCAGATCGCGCCGATGAGCGCGGTGATCAGCGGCAGGACGGCCGCGATCACGCTGCCGAAGCCGATGAGCAGGACCACGATCGCGACGGCGAAGCCGATGGCCTCGCTGGTGCGGTCGTCGGCCGCGGGCCGGGCGAGCTCGCCGAGCGGGCCGCCGTACTCGACGGTCACGCCGGCGGAGCGCAGCGGCTGGACGGCGGAGTCGACGCCGTTCAGGTAGTCGGTGCCGAGTGTGGACGGCGGCACGCTGAAGCGCACCGTGATGTACGCGGTCTTGCCGTCCGTGGACAGCGGCCCGGTGTTGGGCGTCGAGGAGGGCGGCGGCGGGGTCGTGCCCGGCGGCGGCAGCGGGTTCTGCGCACTGAGCACGTCGGGCAGCTTCTGGAGTGCGGCGACGGTCGAGTTCACGGCCGACGACTCCTGGGTGAGCGGCCCGGACGGCCGGTTCAGGACGATCTGGGCCGCGTATCCGCCGGCCGCCGGATCGTGCGCCTTCAGGACGTTCAGACCGTCCGCGGACTGCACCCCGGGGAGGGAGAAGTTGTCCGAGTACTGACCGCCCACCGCCCGGTTCGCGATCTGCAGCCCGGCGACGGCCGCCAGCCACAGTGCGATGACGATGACGAAATGCCGGCCGCACCAGTGCCCGAGCCGGTAGAGGCCGCTCTTGCGCGCCTGCTTGCGACCGGGCTTCTGGTCCTGCCGTGGCGCCGATCGGCCGCCCTCGTCCGGGCTTCGTGCGTTCATGGCACCGCCGCGTACGGATAGGAAGGTCCCCGAGCGGAAAACAGCTGGAGCAGTCCCCACCACGACCTGCCGGTCCTCATGTCAATTGTTGGCCATCGGTGACGCTTCGGCATCCCGGCGCCGCCTCCCGCCTCGCCCCGCGGCCCCGCCCCGCGCCCGGCGGCACCGGCCGCCCCGGCCCCCGCGGGGGCGCCGGGGCGGGGGGGGGGCCCCGGCGGCTAGGGGTGGGGGGAGGAGCAGGGCGCGC
>NZ_JBSGBF010000075.1:0-40052 GCF_053601115.1 Streptomyces sp. NPDC004788 | reverse complement strand
GCCGATGCTCCGCATGGACTCCCTCCTCCGCCTTGCGATGCACGGCACCAGACGCCGCTCCCTGATCCGGCCTGATCGACAAGACACCCCCTAGCCGCGCGGCGGGCAGGGATCGCAGCAGGCCGGGGCCGGTTCGACGCAGATGACCACCGAGTCGGTGTTGTCGCCCGGGTCGGGGTCCTTCTCGACGGCGGTGACCGAGGCCGTGTTCGTGATCCGGCCGGTCCTCGTCGCCTTCGCCCGTACGGTGAGCGTCGCGCGGGCGCCGTCGGCCAGTTCGCCGACCGCCCACTGTCCCGTACCGGGGTCGTAGCCGCCACGGGAGGCGTCGGCGGAGAGGAACACGAGGCCGGTCGGGAGCCGGTCGGTGACGGTGACTCCGGTCGCCGGGCTGGGCCCGGCGTTGTGGACCGTCACGCGATAGGTCACCGTCTGCCCGACGGTCACCGCGGTGGCGTCGGCCGCCTTCGTGACGTCCAGGTCCGCCGCCGGCCGGACCTCGGTGACGGCCTCGTCGGACGTGGCCGTGAGCGGCTCGGGAGTGGGCCCGAGCCGGTTCTCGTACGCGGCGGTCGCCGTGTTGGTGACACGCGTCCCGGCTGTCTCCAGGCCGAGCACCACCCGGTACTCGACGGTCGTGCCGCGGGGCAGGGACGCGGTGTTGGCCAGGCTCCCGCCCTGGGTGGCGGAGGCGTCGGTGCCCAGCCGGAAGACGACCGCCCGGGCGTCGGCGTCGTAGTGGGCCTGGTCGTCTCCGGAACGGTCGGTCTTCACACCGGGGTTCGGACCGTCGATCACGCGCAGGGAGCCGGGCACGTACGTGGTGCCGGCCGGCAGGACGTCGGTCAGGGTGAGCCGCTCGGCGGCGCCGCCGCCCTCGTTCGTCGCGGTGATGCGGTACGTGACCACGTCACCGACGTCCAGCGGGCCGGCCGGGACGGCGGTCTTGGTGAGCACGACGTGCGGCGCGGTGCCGAAGAAGATCCCGTCGAGGAAGTTGCCGATCCCCTGGTTGCCGCCCGCGGCGGAGACGGAGCGGAAGGCGAAGCGGGTAGTGGTCTGGCCGGCCGGGACGGTGTACGTGCCCGTGTAGTAGCCCCACGCCGTGTTGCCGTCGGTGAAGCTGCGCTGCTCGACCACGCTGCCCGGGGCGCCGATGTCCAGGGCCATGGTGTCCTGGCCCTGCCGGCCGCGGTGGTAGAGCCGCCAGTACAGCTTGGTGCCGGGGGTGGTCGGCAGGTCCTGGTAGAGCGTGGAGACCTGGTTGGCGTTGAGCTCGGCGAACTGCTCGCCCTCCGCCGACGGCACGCCGTTGAATCCGGAGTGCCATAACTCGATCATGTGGTCCGTCGCGGTGGTGAGCCAGCCCGGTACGTGCCGCGGGGCCTGCGTCTGGGAAGCGTCCGGCAGGAACGCCATGTCGGTGACGGACGGTTGCTCGAAGCTTCCGTTGACGAGGGCGACCCGCAGCGGGGCGGAGGGAGGTGTGCTCATGCTGACGTCTCCGGTCTGTCGACGGTGCGCTGTCGCCCCGCGGCCCGCGACGCCCGCGAGGCGGGCCGGGCAGGACGGTGGGGCGGGGAACGCTCCGTAGCTCACCGGCCGCGACGGGGTCACGTACAGGCGCGGCGGGGAGGTCCCGGCCACCCCGGCCCGAAGGGTTTGCGCGCGCCGGCACCCTGGGCCTCAGCGCTGCCGGTCGCTCCCGTGCCTCCCGGAGCGCCTCATGCCGCACCCGGGCCACACCACCCCCTCGCGCACCGCCTGCGCTGACCGGATGCCACCTGCGCCTGGCGAGGCCGCGCCACCCGACAGGGTGAACTGGCGGGCGGTGAGTTGACGTTCACCCGGGGGTCGCCTCGGGGGAAACCTGGGGGTGCGTCAGGGCCGTAGGCCGCTCGTGGTGGTCGCCGGCAGCACCGTCAGCGCGATGAGCCTGGACCTCCTGCCTCTGGGCGGCCTGTTGCTGCTCCTGGCCCTGGCCCCCCCTGGACCGGCAGCGGCGGCTCCAGCTACCGGACGCGGCCCGGAGCCAGCGCCTCGTCGCCCCCGAGGATTCTCCTCGTTCCGCCCCTGGCGGGTCGTCCGGACGCGAAGGGCTCGCCCGTCGATCATGGCCGTGGCGGCCGGCAGGCCGCCGTACCGGACGAGGGCCGCGATGCCCGGCCGACCGGTCCGCACCCCGCACCCGAAAGAAGCCCGACATGCCGCTCCCTCGTACCGAACCGCCCGCCGCCCCGGCCGACCTCGCAACCCCGAAGGGCCGTATCTACGCGATGCTGGACACGGACGGCGACGGGGTCGCCTCCCGGCACGACTACTTCGTCCGGATCGAACGGGCCCAGCAGGCGGCCGGACGCGACGACCACGACCCCTTGGTCATCGCCGCGCGCGCCACGGGCGAACGCGCATGGGCCGCGATGGACGCCAACGGCGACGGCGTGATGACCTACGAGGAGTACATCGCCTGGGTCGACGCCGAGAAGTTCGACAACATCTGCCAGTACGCCCTCGGCGCGCTGTTCGATCTCGTCGACGCCGACCAGGACGGTGCCCTGGACAGGTCGCAGTTCACGAAGCTGCGCCAGGCGCTGGGCAACCGGGCCGGCAACGCCGACGCGGCCTTCGACGCACTGGACGGCGACGGTGACGGCCGCGTCAGCCGCGGGGAGTACCTGGCATCGATCCGCGCGTACGTCACGGGCGGCGATTCGCCGATGGGCGACGCCCTGTACTGACCGCCTCGCCGCTCAGCCGACGCCCGATGCCCGATGCCCGACGCCCGCCGGTGGCCGGTGGCCGGTGGCCGGTGGCCAGTGTCAGGCGTCCGGTGTCCGGTGTCCGGCGGGCGTCAGCGTCGTCATTTGGCCTCCGGCCCTCCGTGGACCGAAGACCTCGTCGCGCAGCCGAGCTCGAAGGGTTCGCGTCCGTTACGCCGGCGCTCTGGTCGGAGCCGTAGCGCCGGCTTCCTTGACGAGTCGGTCACCTGTGGCCAGCGACTCCCACAGCGCTTTCTCGATCCGGGCCTTCTTCGTGGTGCCGTCCTGCAGGCGGACCTCGACGTAGTGGTAGAGATCGGAGCCGTCGGTGAGTCTGCGGACCTTGTCGACGACGATGCCGTCCCAGACGTCCTCTTCATGAACTTTGCGGGATTTGAACATCTTGTCACTGTAGCCAGGATCACGCTCCGACGGCCTCCGACAGTCATCGGTCGCGGTGCGGCGCGGCGGCGAGACGGGAGCACGCGGTTGCGCCGACCGGTGGATGGAGGCCGTCACGGGGGGTCCTGGTGCTTGCGGGTGCGCATGAAGAGGTGCCACAGCAGTGCGAGGACGGGCTGGGAGACGAGCCACGCGCCGAGCAGCCACCCCCACCAGCTCACCGGCGGGACCCGCACACGGCTGGAGCGGTCTGACGGTCACAGCGGACGTCGTCGTGTCGGTTCATGGGGCCCTCAGCTCGCGCGGCAACTCCAGCAGGCAGAGCCTACTTGGCCTACTTGTTAGGTATTTAGCTAACATGCTAAATACTGGGCATGACAGAAGCTCAGGACGAGGCCGGAGCCTTTCGCGCCCTCGCCGACCCGACGAGGCGCCAGATCCTCGAGGACCTCAGAGGCGGCGAGCTCGCGGCCGGCGAGATCGCGGCGAGGTTCGCGATCAGCGCACCCTCCATCTCACGTCATCTCGGCGTCCTCAAGGGAGCCGGACTGGTCACCGAACGACGGGAGGGCAACCGGATTCTCTACACGCTGGCCGAGGACCGCCTGGCCACCAGCATCGGGCGGTTCCTCAGCGCCGTCTGTCCCGAGCAGATCGTGCTCCGCCACACCAAGTGGCGCCCCGGAGCGCAGAGCGAGGAATCATGAGACAGCCGCGCCTGTCCAGCGTCGTCGAGCGACGGCTGCTGGTGAACTACCGGGTCACCCCCGACGCCGCGGCACGCCTGCTCCCCGGGCCACTGCGCCCGCAACTGGTGAACGGCCAAGCGGTCGCGGGCATCTGCCTGCTGCGGCTCGGAAGCGTCCGGCCCGCCTGGGCGCCCCAGGCGTTCGGGCTGCGGAGCGAGAACGCGGCGCATCGGATCGCCGTCGAGTGGGACGGGCCGGACGGCGTCGAGACCGGCGTCTACATCCCACGGCGCGACACCGCCTCACGGCTGAACGTCTGGGCCGGAGGCCGTCTCTTCCCCGGCGAGCACGGCCGCGCCGACTTCGACGTGCAGGAGACGCCCGACCGGATGCGCGTCGCACTGAGGACACGGGACGGCGACACCCGAGTCGACGTCACCGTCGAGCCGGCCGACGAACTGCGCGACAGCGAGCTCTTCGCCGACCTCGCTGAGGCCTCCCGCTTCTTCCGGCGCGGGGCAAAGGGTTTCTCGGCCACCCGCTCCGGCCGCCACCTCGACGGCATGGAACTGCACACCGACGCCTGGCACGTGGAAGCCGGCCGCGTCCGCTCCGCCACCTCGTCCTTCTTCGACGACCCGGACTGCTTCCCACCGGGGAGCGCGACCCTGGACTGCGCCCTGGTCATGCGCGACGTCCCCGTCGACTGGCGGCCACTCCCGGCCATGGCCACCGGGACCTGAGCCGCTGCCGAGCGCCCGGCGGGCGGCAAGGGCACTGGGCCGACAGGCGGAAACACCCGAGCGCTCCTAGGGTGGACGCCGTACCCGATCCAGCGACGAAGGGGACCGACGCCATGGGTCGCAACGCCGCCATGGGCAAGGTCAGGGGCAGGATGAAGGAAGCCGTCGGCAAGCTCACCGGCAACGAACGCCTGCGGGCCGAGGGCCGGACCGACCAGGCGAAGGCAAAGGTGCGAGAGGCCACCGAGAACGTCCGCGAACGCGCCGCGGGCATCATGGACTCCCTCAAGCACCACGACCACCGCAAGTAGCACAGCGTCGTCTCCAGGGCAGGCCCCGCGCCGCTTTCGAGGACCGGCGCCCCCGCGGTCGGAACGCGTCGTTCCCCATGGCCGTATCCGCACCCGGAGGGAACCGCGCCGCGCCCACGGCACCCGGTGTGGCGGGCCGAATCCGATGGTGGACTCCGGCGCTCAGGGCAGGTGCGGGGCGCTGCGGTGGCGGCTCGGCGGCGTTCCCCACTGACGTGCGAAGGCCCGCGAGAACGCCGACACCGAGGTGTAGCCGACGCTCCTGGCCACGGCCGGCAGCGCGTCGGAGCCGTCGCGGAGCCGCCGGCCGGCCAGTTCCAGGCGCCAGCGGGTCAGGTACGCCAGGGGTGGCTCGCCGACGAGGTCCGTGAAGCGGCGGGAGAGCGTGGCGCGGGAGACGCCGACCCGGTGTGCCAGTTCCTCGACGGTCCACGGCCGGGCCGGGTCCTCGTGCAGGAGCGAGATGGCGGCGGAGATCTCCGGGTCGCGCAGGCCCAGGAGCCAGGAGGCGCCGTGCTCGTCCCGGTCCGCGGTCCAGCGGCGCAGGATGTGGACGAACAGCACGTCGGTCAGCCGGTCGATGACCGTCTGGGAACCGGGCCGGGGTTCGGCGAGTTCGCCGGTGAGCATGCGCAGGGTGTCGGCGAGTTCGCTCCGGTCGGGCGTCTCGCCGTCGGCGGTGGGCAGCACGAGCACCGGCGGAAGGGTGAGCAGGGGGCGGGAGACGCGTCCGTCGAAGCGGTAGCCGCCGCAGACGATCCGGGTGCGCGGGCCGGGACCCGGGATGTGGATCTCCGACTCCCGGTGTCCGGGGCGCGCGGCCACGAGGTCGTCATAGGCGGCCGCCGGGCCGCTCGGGGCGTCGGACATGACGTGGCCGGCGCCGACGGGCAGCAGGACCAGGTCGCCGGTGGCGAGTCGGATCGGCTCGGCCCCCGGGCGGCGCAGCCAGCAGGAGCCGCTGACGACGGCGTGGAAGACCGCGATCGGCAGCTTCGGGAACTCGATGCCCCAGGGTGCCGCCACGTCGACCCGGGCGAGCACGCTGCCGCCGACCTTGGCTGCGGCGAGCACATCCGCGAGCGCGTCCATGCCGGCAGCGTAGTCCACGACCCGGCTTGGCGTGAGACGAGCGGCAATGAAAGTGCGCGGGACAGGCATGGATCAGCTCAACCGGTGCTCCTAACGTCGAGACATCCGAACCTGATCAGGCCTGGATCACGCCTGAATCGCTCCTGTATCGCCCGTGAATCACCTCGAACGGAGTACTCCGTGCCCGGCACGAAGGTCATCCCCCTCCCGGTCCTCGGGAAGCGGAACGTCAACGCCTATCTGCTCCTCGGCCGCAGGCCGGTCGTCGTCGACGCCGGTGTCCCCGGCAGCGGTCGCAAGGTCTACCAACGCGTGGCCGAGCAGGGGGTGGACCCGGACGACGTCTCGCTGATCGTCGTCACCCACGGCCACATCGACCACTTCGGCGGAGCCGCCGAACTGAGCCGACTGACCGGGGCGCCGATCGCCGCGCACGTCGGCGACCTCCGGCAGTACACCAGCGGCCGCGTACGCGAGCCCTACCTGCCCACCGGGAGACTGGGCAGGCTGCTGGCCACGCTTCCGCCCTTCCACGTCCGAGCCGAGCCGTTCAGCCCGCAGCTCCTCGTCCGCGGGGAGACGCCGCTGGCGGACTACGGCGTCGACGCCCGCATCGTCCCCACTCCGGGCCACACCGCCGGGTCGATGTCGGTCCTCACCGAGGCGGGAGACCTCGTCGCGGGGGACCTGATCGCGACACCGCTCCTGGGACAGCTGCCCCGCCGGCCCTGGAACCCGCCCTTCCACGACGACCCCCTCGCCAATCTGGCCAGCCTCCGGCGCATGCTCGACCTGGGCCCCGAGCGGCTGTACGCAGGTCACGGCGGCATGCTGGACCCCGACCCGGTACGGCGGTGGGTGGCGAAGGAGCAACGACGGCTGGAGCGACTGCAGGCGAAGGGACGGTTGCGGGTACGGGCGGATGGCGACGTTTCCGTCGACGCCTGAGGGTCCGTCACCGCCACGCGTCACCAAGGTCGTCGAAGGCCGGGCGCCGCCCGAAAGCTACGAGCCGCGTCGGCCCGGAGCCGCGTCGCGCCTATGCGCCGCGTTGTGCCCCCGAGCCGCGTTGTGCCCCCCGAGCCGTGTCGTGCCTATGAGCCGTGTAGTGCCCCCCGAGCCGTGTCGTGCCTATGCGCCGTGTCGTGCCTACGAGCCTCGTCGCACGCGGGCGGCCTTGCGGGCCTCGGCCGTGCGCCGTGCCTCGGCGGACTTCCGGGACTCGTTCTTGGCGCGGCCGGCCTTCCCCGGGACGGTGCCCATGCCACGGAAGGCCGCGCCGCGCCGGTCGCCGCCCGCGGAGGCGGGCTTGCCGGCCTCAGGGGTGGCGGAGGGCGTCCTGGCCCCGGTGATGCGCCGCAGCTCGGGCTCGCCGGGGCGGACCTTGGTGATCCGGGGCCGGACGCCCGCGTCCGCGAGGAGCCGCGCCAGGTCACGGCGCTGGTCGGGCAGGGCCAGGGTGACGACGCTGCCGGAGGCCCCGGCCCGTGCCGTACGGCCGCCGCGGTGGAGGTAGTCCTTGGGGTCCGCGGGCGGGTCGACGTTGACGACGAGGTCGAGGTCGTCGACGTGGATGCCACGGGCCGCGACGTTCGTGGCCACCAGGACGCCGACCGCACCGGTCCTGAACCGTTCCAGGGTGTCGGTCCGCTGGGGCTGGGACTTGCCGCCGTGCAGCGCGGCGGCCCGAATCCCGCTGCCGACGAGGTGCCGGGTGAACCGGTCGACGGCGGCCTTCGTGTCCAGGAACATGATCACGCGCCCGTCGCGCGCGGCGATCTCCGTGGCGGTGGCGAACTTGTCGGCGCCGTGGACGTGGAGCACGTGGTGCTCGACCGTGGACCCGGTCTCCTCGGTGAGGTCGACCGCGTGGACCACCGGGTCCTCCAGGTACCGGCGTACCAGCAGCTCGACGTCCCGGTCCAGCGTGGCCGAGAACAGCATCCGCTGCCCGCCGGGCCGCACCTGGTCGAGCAGCTCGGTCACCTGGGGCAGGAACCCCATGTCCGCCATCTGGTCGGCCTCGTCGAGGACCGCGATCTCCACCTGGTCGAGGCGGCAGTCCCTGCGCTCGACGAGGTCCCTGAGGCGCCCCGGAGTGGCGACGAGGACCTCGGCCCCGGAGCGCAGCTCGCCCGCCTGCCGGCCCGACTGCAGACCTCCGACGACGGTGGCGAGGCGCAGCCTCAGGGCCTGCGCGTACGGCGTGAGCGCCTCGGTGACCTGCTGGGCCAGCTCGCGCGTCGGTACGAGGACCAGCGCGAGCGGCTTCTTGGCGTCGGCGCGCCGGCCGGCCGTACGAGCCAGGAGCGCCAGCCCGAAGGCGAGCGTCTTGCCCGATCCCGTACGGCCCCGGCCCAGGACGTCGCGGCCCGCGAGGGCGCTGGGGAGGGTGGCGGACTGGATCGGGAACGGGGCGGTGACTCCCTCGGCGGCCAGCGTCGCCAGGACCGCCTCGGGCAGCTCCATGTCGTCGAAGCGCTCCGCGGCCGGGAGCGGCGGGGTACCGGTGGTGCCGGTGAGATCGGCGAGGCCGGTGAGATCTCCCGTACGGGCCGAGCGGTTCATGAGTGCCATGCCTTCTTCGATGGGGTGCCCACCAAGGAAAGCACGGCGGGCACGGGCCGGCCGAATCCCCGGGACGGATCAGGACGATCACGTGACCGCCGTTTGCCCGGGTGGGAACGACTGCGGCCGTCCCCGTCGGCCCGCGGAGAGCCCGGCGGAGCGCCGGGGCGGGCCTCCGCTGGTCGCAGCGCGAGCCCGCCGGTGGCACGCTGAAGGTAAGGAGGAAGGATCCGTGCCGCCGAGCCCCGGGAGGATCCGATGGGACGTGACGTCCCGGCTCTGACGTTCACGCGTGACGACCGTCGCCGCTTCCGCGACAGGACGCACGCCTCCCTCGACGTCCTCGCCCGCATGCTGCGCGAGGCCCGCTTCGACGTCGAGCGGCCGCGGGTCGGCCTCGAGATCGAGCTGAACCTGGTCGACGAGACCTCCAGACCCGCCATGCGCAGCACGGAGGTCCTCGAGGTCATCGCCGACCCCGCCTGGTCGAGCGAGCTGGGCCGGTTCAACCTGGAGATCAACATCCCGCCCCGCCGTCTCACCGCGGGCGGCCCCGACACCTGGGAGGAGGAGATCCGCAACGCACTGAACCACGCCGAGGCCAAGGCCGCCGCCATCGGCGCGCACCTGGTCATGATCGGGACCCTCCCGACCCTGGAGCGCGGGGACGCGAACCGCGCCGCGCTGTCCGAGAACCCGCGCTACCACCTCCTCAACGACCAGATCTTCGCCGCACGCGGCGAGGACCTCCTGATCGAGATCGACGGGGTGGAACGGCTGCGGACCTACGCGGACACCATCACGCCCGAAGCGGCCTGCACCAGCACCCAGTTCCACCTCCAGGTCGCACCCGAGGAGTTCGCCGCCCACTGGAACGCCGCCCAGGCCATCGCCGGCGTCCAGGTCGCGCTCGCCGCGAACTCGCCCTTCCTCTTCGGCAAGGAACTGTGGAGCGAGACCCGCATCCCGCTGTTCGAGCAGACCACGGACACCCGGCCGGACGAGATCAAGGTCCAGGGAGTGCGGCCCCGCGTGTGGTTCGGCGAGCGCTGGATCACCAGCGTCTTCGACCTCTTCGAGGAGAACACCCGCTACTTCCCGGCACTCCTGCCCCTCTGCGACGACGAGGACCCCGAGGAGACCCTCGACCGCGGCGAGATCCCCCACCTGGCCGAGCTCACCCTGCACAACGGCACCGTCTACCGCTGGAACCGCCCCGTCTACGCGGTCGTCGACGGCGTCCCGCACCTCCGCGTCGAGAACCGCGTGCTGCCCGCCGGACCGACGGTGGCCGACGTGATGTCGAACGGCGCCTTCTACTACGGTCTCGTCCGCGCCCTGGTCGACGAGGACCGGCCGGTGTGGAGCCGGATGTCCTTCGCGGCCGCCGAGGACAACCTGCACACGGCGGCACGACGCGGCATCGACGCCGAACTCTTCTGGCCCGGCACGGGCCAGGTGCCCGCGACCGAACTGGTCCTGCGCCGCCTCCTCCCGCTCGCCCACCGGGGCCTGGAGACCCTGGGCCTGGACACGAGCTGGCGCGAACCGCTGCTCGGGATCATCGAGCAGCGCTGCGTCTCCGCCCGCAACGGAGCCGTGTGGCAGTCGGAGATGTTCCACCACCTCCACGACATCGCCCACCTCGACCGGCCCGCCGCCCTGCGCCGGATGACCGGCCAGTACATCGACTTCATGCACCTCAACGCCCCGGTCCACACCTGGCCGGTGGAGTGACCGCGCCGTAACGATCTCGTCGTCGTCCGGCCTCCCCGCCGCGCGCCGATCGTCATCGCGGGTTGTCCTGCAATAGCCGGTAACCCGTTGCTCAAAGGCCGGTGGCTGGGGAGTCCGGTTGGGGCCGCATCAGCAGCAGGTCCTCGCCCCACGCGTCCAGCACCGCCCCGTGGCCGGCGGCCCGGGCCGCCGCCGCCACCCCGGCGGAGTGGCGCTGCTGCGGCGCCGCTTCACCGGTCGCGGTGATCCGGGCGACGGCGTCCAGAAGCACGGAGCCCTCCCAGCCGGGCAGCGGGAACCGGTCCAGCTCCCAGGCCAGGTACTTGTTGTAGGGGCGCGGTCGGCGGGCCAGGGCGAAGAGCAGGTCGAGCAGGAATCCGACGCTGACGGCCGCGTCGAGGTGCCCGGCGAGCGGGTTGCCGTCGCGGTGGTTCTTGACCGAGCGGTAGAGGGAGTTGGCGTAGGCGTCCAGCAGGCCGGCGCCGGACCGGAAAGCGTCCTCGGCGTCGAGCCGCCCCATCGCGTCGACGATACGGGTGATCTCGCCGTCGCGACGGTCGAACAGCACCCGGGAGCGGGCGATGGCGTACCGCTCCCGGGTGGGCCGGCGGAACCGTTCGAGGGTGGTGACGACCAGGTCGAGCCGCGCGGAGCGGTAGCCGTCGAGCGCGGCCAGTTCGCTCGCCGCGTCGCCGTCGAGGATGACGTAGAGGTCGTGGTCGGAGTGGCGGGTGGCCATGCCGTCGTGCGCCTGCGAGCCCTTGAGGACGAGCCCGACGACGGCCGGGTCGGCCGCGGCATCGGTGACGAACGCCGCGAAATCCGTGAACTCCCGTTTCATACCAGGTCCTTGCCCATCAGCCTGCACGTCGTATCGTACCGCTGGAGCGTGCGTGGTCGACCTCGCCCGCCTCGGCGCGGCGGATCTGGTGGGCCGGCTCGCGCACGTGCTTGCGGGAGCCGGCCCAACCGCACGACGGCAGGTCCGCGTCGGTGAGGTCGCGCACCGGGAGGTGCAGCCTGATCCCGGTCATCGCCGCATCCCTTCGACTCCAGCAGCTGCCGTCCCCCATCTCAGCAAGCCGCTCCCCGTGCCGTCCAAGGGATTTCAGACCGTCACCTGCAGGTCGAAGACGTGGGCAGGCCCCGCGCCGTGCGAATTACGCGGGGCCGCCTGTAGAAGCACCCATCGGGGGTGTCACTGCGACGGTACGGCGCGCGGTGCAGGTGTGCATGTCGGGCCGCCGCGCCCGCCGTCGGTGCCGGAGGACGTTTCACCGAGCGGGCCGGTTGCGGCAACACGGAACGACTGCCGGCGTCCTAGGTCGATGCCAGTACACGGTCCAGCGCGGCACGGCCCGCGGGTCCCCATGTCGGTTTGCCGCCGGGCAGGCCCCGTTCCCCGGCTCGGCCGATGAGGAGGAGGGCGAGGCTCTTCGCGGCAGCCAATCCCCGTGCCCGCCGGATCGTCGCCCCGTCCGCGTCCGCGTACGCGTCGAAGAACCGCGCAGCCGCTCCCGCAGGGAGGAGCAACCAGGCGGCCGCGAGATCGACCGCCGGGTCGCCGGCGCACATGTCACCGAAGTCGATCACGCCCGAGAGCGTGCCCTCGGAGACCACGACGTTCGCTGGGTGAAGGTCGCCGTGCAGCCATACGGGCGGCCCCGCCCAATCGGGAGCCGCGACGGCCTCGTCCCAGATGGCGCGCACCTTCCGGAGTTCGGCGGTGGCGCCTCCGAAGGCGACCTCGACTTCCGCGAGACCCTCGTGGAAACCGTCCGAGAGCGTTTCGAGGGGAACGCCGCGATCACGACTGACCGGCGCGTCTGCCGGCGCCTTCACATGGAGCGCCTTGAGGAAGCCCGCCAAGGTGTCGGCAGCCCCGTCGTCGCTGATGGGGGCGCGATCGGCAGGCTCGCCGGGAACCCACGTGGCGATGGTCCAGGGCTGCGGGAAGCGTGCGGACGGTTCACCAATCCGTATCGGGGTCGGGACCGGGAGCGGCAGGCGCGGGGCCAGGGCGGGAAGCCACCGGTACTCCTTGCGCAGGAGGGACGGGGCACGCTCAGAACGAGGCAGACGGACCGCCAACTCGCCTCCGAGACGCCACATTCGGCTGTCCCAACCGCCGGCCACCTCACGCAGGTCGAGTCCCGCGAGGTCCGGATGCTGCTCCCGCACAAGAGAGCGCACCAGGTTCTCATCCATCGCGAAGTCATCCATGACCTCACTCAACCATCGACACACCTTCCGGTGCAGGAACTTGTCGACCTGGCTCGCGGGGGAGGAATAACCGTCGCAGAGGACGGTGACATTGACGGTCACGACTTTCCGATGCCGGGCCGGCCGAGTTCAGGGGCGGGCTTGGCTCGCGGGTCGGCGCCGGGGGCCCCGTCCTGTCGGAAGGCGTACGGACCGTACGCCCTGCCGGTCCGAGGGGCTGGGGAACGGGCGCCGGTCGGGCCGAGCGGGTGATCAGGCCGGGCATTCGGCGGAGCGGGGTCCCGCGCGGCCGTACCCGGGCGGCGCGTGCCGCGCACAGTGGAAGCGTGGATGTCGACAAGGTCGCGGAGGAGCTGTACGGGCTGAAGCCCGGAGACTTCGTAGCGGCGCGGGACGCGTACGTCGCCGAGGCTCGCAAGGCGAAGGACCCAGCGGCGGCCAAGGCGATCGCCGCGCTGCGCCGGCCCGCCCTCGCGGCGTGGGTCGCCAACCTGCTCGCTCGCCAGCGGCCCGAGGAGGTGAGGCGGTTCCTGGCACTGGGGGAAACGCTGCGGGAGGCGCATCGGATGCTCGACGCCGAACAGTTGCGGGCGGCGAGCAGGCAGCGGCATCAGCTCGTCGCCACGCTCGCCCGTACGGCCGCGGCCTTGGCCGGCGAGGCCGGGCAGCCGGTGAGTGACACGGTGCTGGGTGAGGTCGAGCAGACCCTTCAGGGAGTGCTCGCCCACGCGGACGTCGCCGAGCTGTGGGCGAAGGGCCGGCTGGCCAAGGTGCCGGAGGCCGCGGTCGACTTCGCCGCCGTCGCCCCGGAGACTGTGCCTGCCCGCGCCGCGACGCCGGCCGAGCAGTCGACGCCGAAGGAGCGGCCCGCCCGCGCCGCGGCCCCGGCCGAGCGGCCGACGACGAAGCGGAAGCCGGACCGCGCGGCGCCGGCCACGCAGCCGCAGCCGAAGGAGAAGCCGCAGCCGAAGGAGAAGCCGAAGCCGAAGCCGAAGCCGAAGGAGAAGCCGTGCCGCGCGGAGGAACAGCGGCTGCGTGATCTCGAACGGGCTCGTACGGCGGTGGCGGAGGCCGACGCCGACGTCGTCCGGCACGAGCGGGAGCTCGGCCAGGTGCAACAGGCACAGGCCGCCGCGGCGGCGAAGGCGAAAGAGGTGGCCGAGCAGGTTCACCGTCTGGAGCACGAACTGCGGGAGGCACGCCAGACCGAACTCGACCAGGACGCGGCCGCGGCGAAGGCCGGCGCGGAGGCGAAGGCCGCGGAGCGTGCCCTGGAGCGGGCACGCCGACTGGCCGAGCGGGGCCGCCGTGAGGTCGAACGGCTGGAGCGACAAGGGGGGTGAGAGCCGGCTCCCTCCGCCGGAGAGCAGGTTGCCGCCTTTGCGGGTGGCCACGTCCGGCTGCCCGGACCGCGGCCACGACGCCGGAGTCCGTAGGGCGGCACGGGGGCGGGTGTACGGAGCGCGGCGCGACTGGAGGGCTCACGGGCACTGCGTACCGCGAAAATCTGCGGCGGCCGCGTCGGCGCCCGTACCACCCCCGCCCGCGCCCGTACCCCCGCCCGCGCTCGCGCCAGTGCTCCCGCCACGCCGAAAGAGCGCGCGGTACGTGCTCGGCGAGTGGCCCGTGTGCCGGCTGAAGAGGGTCGTGAAGGTGCCCGGATCGCGGTAGCCGACGCACGTGGCGATGGCGGCGACCGTACGGTCGGTGGTCTCCAGCAGGTGGCGGGCGCGGCGGACGCGCGAGGACTGGAGGTGGGCGAGCGGGGTGCGGCCGGTCTCGGCGGAGAAGCGGCGCAGCAGGGTCCGGGTGCTGACGTCGAAGGCGGCGGCGAGAGAAACGAGGTCGTAGCGGGCGGCGAGGTGCTGGTCGAGGTGGCGCATCACCCGCTCGGAGAAGGCGTGCCCGGGCTGCGGGAGGAGCCGGGCGTCGACGTACGGCGTCTGGGAGGTGCGCGCGTCGTCGACGAGGGCGAGCCGGGCGGTCGTACGGGCCACACGGGGCCCGCCGTGCCAGCGGATCAGGTCCAGGGCGAAGTCGTACATGGCGCTGAAGGCGGCCGTCGTCGTCACCCCCGAGTCCGTGACGACGAGTTCTTCGGGGCGGACGTCGGCGGCCGGACGGCGGCGGGCCAGGGCGTCCGCGTGGAGCCAGGAGGTCGTGGCGCGGCGCCCGTCGAGCAGCCCGGCGTCGCCGAGCAGGAAGGCGCCGACGCAGAGCGAGACGACGGCGGTGCCGGCGGCGAAGTGCGCGCGGATCGCGGCGGTCTCGGGGCCGAGAGCGCCGAGCCGTGCGTCGAGGTCGGCGTCCGGCAGCAGTTCGAAGCCCGGTACGACGAGGACGTCGACCTCGCGCATCGGGCCGACGTCCAGCCGCGCGCCGCCGGAGGCGGTGACCCGGCGGCGCGGCGAGACGATCGCCACCTGATACCCGGGCCCGTCGGGCCCCGCGACGTGTGCGGCCATCGTCAACAGGTCCGGCACGCCGAAGACTTCGGATCCGAAGCAGCCCGGATACGCCAGGACACCGATCCGCAGTGCGCTCATGATGGCGAGATTACCCGTGAACCTGGCGATCTCGCCCCTCACCCGACCCTCGCTCGACGGGCGACGCTGTGCCCATGACTCCTTCCGCCGACGATCCGATCGACGACTTCGCCCACCGGCCCATCGACGTGGACGGCGTGGGGAAGACGGTCCACACGGCCGGTTCCGGGCCCGCCGTCGTCGTCCTGCCCGAGATGCCCGGCATCAGTCCCGACGTGCTGCGCCTCGCGCGCTGGGTGCGGGACGCGGGCTTCACCGTCCACGTGCCCTCCCTCTTCGGGACCGACGGCGCGTTCCCCACGGTCGAGGGCGGTGGGGAGGTGGTCCGGCGGGCGTGCGTCAGTGCGGAGTTCCGGGCCTTCGCCGGGGGTGGTGCGAGTCCGGTCGCGGCGTGGCTGCGCGGTCTGGCGCGCCGGGCTCACGCCGAGTGCGGCGGCCCGGGCGTCGGCGCGATCGGACTGTGCTTCACCGGCAACTTCGCCCTCACCATGGCCCTGGAGCCGGCCGTGATCGCGCCTGTCGTCAACCACCCCTCCCTGCCGCTCGACGACCCCGGCGGGCTCGAACTCGACGAGGCGGACGCGCGCGCGATCCGGGAGCGCGTGGCCCGCGACGGACTGACCGTCCTCTCCTACCGCTTCGAGGGCGACCGCTGGTGCACGGGCCGCCGCTTCGCCGCGTACCGCGCGCTGCTCGGCGACGCCTTCGACGGCCGCGTCCTCCCGGACAGCGCGGCGAACCCCGAGCCACCGCCGTTCTTCGCCGAGCTGGTCGGCACGCCGCACAGCGTCGTCACCGCCCATCTCGTCGACGAGGCGGGCCACCCCACCGTCCGGGCGCGGGACGAGATCCTGGCCTTCCTGGCCGAACGTCTGCGTCCCTCCGGTGACCAGCATGCCAAAGGGGCATCCCCATAAGGGAGTTGATGTCCGCTGCGATACGTTGGGACCGTGACCGACATCGAATCGCGCATCGACACCTCCCGGCCGCACACCGCCCGGATCTGGAACTACTGGACCGGCGGCAAGGACAACTACCCCGTCGACCGCGAGGCCGGCGACCGGATCCGGGAGCTGCATCCCGGGATCGGGGAGTACGCGAAGGCCGACCGGCTGTTCCTGGGGCGGGCGGTGCGGTACCTGGCGGAGCGGGAGGGCATCCGGCAGTTCCTGGACATCGGGACGGGGCTGCCGAGCGCCGACAACACGCACGAGGTCGCCCAGCGCGTCGCCCCCGACGCGCGAGTCGTGTACGTGGACAACGACCCGCTCGTCCTGGCGCACGCCCGTGCCCTGCTGGTCGGGACGCCCGAGGGCCGCACGGACTACCTGGACGCCGATCTGCGGGACGTCGACACGATCCTGGCCGCCGCGGCGAAGACGCTCGACTTCTCGCAGCCGGTGGCGCTGATGCTGCTCGGGGTCGTCATCTTCGTGGAGGACGACGAGGAGTCCTACGCGATCGTCCGCCGGCTCCTGGACGCGCTCGCCCCCGGCAGCCACCTCGTCCTGTCCCACACGGTCACGCACCCCGACATGCCGGACGTCGACGCGGCGGTGGCGTTCTGGAACGAGCACGGCACGCCGAAGCTCACGCAGCGGACCCCCGCCGCCGTCGCGCGCTACTTCGACGGCCTGGAGCTGCTCGAGCCCGGCGTGGTGTCCTGCTCCGCGTGGCGGCCGGAGACGCCGGCGCCGGACGTCGCGATGTACGCGGGAGTCGGCCGCAAGTAGGGGACGGCCCGCCGAGCAGGACGCGCGTCGGCCGCACGCAGGGCGCGCCCCGCCGAGCAGGACGCGCGCCGGCGTGGTGGGTGCCCACCGGGTGCAGCGGGCTGCCCGGCGCGCGGCCCGTGGCCGCGGCGTCGAGGGCGGCCGCGAACTCGGCGCGCGCGGAGCCGCGTTGCAGGTCCGCGGGCATACCGGCGCGAAGCCGGACGCTCGCCGTCCGTGCGTCGCGGGGCCGCGACGGCCGGCCCGTGGTCCGGAATGTCAGTGCGGGCCACTAGCCTTTTCGTGTGGCACTCACCGACGCTTCATCCGACCTCCCTCACCCGCCCGCCGAGACTCCCGACGCTCCCGCGACCTCCGACGCGGTGGGCGTGCTGCGCCGTGTCTTCGGTTACGACTCGTTCCGGGGCGACCAGGAGGCGATCATCGAGCAGGTCGTCGCCGGCGGCGACGCGCTCGTCCTGATGCCGACCGGCGGAGGCAAATCGCTCTGCTACCAGATCCCGGCGCTGGTCAGAGAAGGCACGGGCGTCGTGATCTCGCCACTCATCGCGCTGATGCAGGACCAGGTGGACGCGCTCACCGCCCTCGGCGTGCGGGCGGGATTCCTGAACTCGACGCAGGATCCTTACGAGCGACAGGCCGTCGAGCGGGCGTTTCTCGCCGACGAGCTCGACCTGCTCTATCTCGCTCCCGAGCGGCTGCGCACCGAGGGCTGCCGGCAGCTGCTCGACCGGGGCAAGGTGTCGCTCTTCGCGATCGACGAGGCACACTGCGTCGCCCAGTGGGGCCACGACTTCCGGCCCGACTACCTGACCCTCTCGATGCTGCACGAGCGCTGGCCGAAGGTGCCGCGGATCGCGCTGACGGCCACGGCGACCGAGGCCACGCACGCGGAGATCGCGGCGCGACTGGGCCTGGAGGACGCCCGGCACTTCGTGGCCGACTTCGACCGGCCGAACATCCAGTACCGCATCGTCCCCAAGAACAATCCGCTCAAGCAGCTCCTGGAGCTGATCAGGACCGAGCACGCCGGAGACGCCGGAGTCGTCTACTGCCTGTCCCGCTCCTCGGTGGAGAAGACGGCGGCCTTCCTGGTGGAGCAGGGCATCGACGCCGTGCCGTACCACGCCGGCATGGACGCCGCCGCGCGGGCGGCGAACCAGGCGCGCTTCCTGCGGGAGGACGGGGTCGTGGTCGTCGCCACGATCGCCTTCGGCATGGGCATCGACAAGCCGGACGTGCGCTTCGTCGCCCATCTCGACCTGCCGAAGTCGGTCGAGGGCTACTACCAGGAGACCGGCCGAGCGGGGCGTGACGGCGAACCGGCGACCGCCTGGCTCGCGTACGGCCTGCAGGACGTCGTCCAGCAGCGCAAGCTCATCGACGGCTCCGAGGGCGACGAGACGCACCGCCGCTCCCTGGCCGCGCACCTGGACGCCATGCTCGCGCTCTGCGAGACCGTCGAGTGCCGGCGCGTACGGCTCCTCGCGTACTTCGGCCAGTCGGGCAAGCCGTGCGGCAACTGCGACACGTGCCTGACGCCCGCCGAGTCCTGGGACGGTACGGTCGCGGCGCAGAAGCTGCTGTCCACCGTGTGGCGGCTGGCCAGGGAACGGCGCCAGAAGTTCGGCGCCGGCCAGATCATCGACATCCTGCAGGGCAAGAAGACGGCCAAGGTCGTCCAGTTCCAGCACGACGGCCTCTCGGTGTTCGGCGTCGGTGCGGACCTGGGCACGGCGGAGTGGCGGGGCGTCGTGCGCCAGCTCCTCGCCCTGGGGCTGCTCGCGGTCGAGGGCGACTACGGGACGCTCGTGCTCACGGAGGCCAGCGGTGAGGTGCTCGCGGGGCGCCGCGGCGTCCCGATGCGCAAGGAGCAGAAGCCGGCCGCACCCTCCCGCAAGGACTCGGGCTCGGGTGCGGGCTCGCGCTCCGCGAAGGGCGCCCGGGTGCCGGTCGACCTGGCGCCGGCGGCCGTCCCGGTCTTCGAGGCCCTCCGCGCCTGGCGGGCCGCGACCGCCCGCGAGCAGGGAGTCCCGGCCTACGTCGTCTTCCACGACGCGACGCTGCGCGAGATCGCGACGCTGCTCCCCGGCACGGTGGCGGAGCTGGGCACGGTCGGCGGTGTCGGCGAGGCCAAACTCGCCAAGTACGGCGAGGGCGTCCTCGCCGCCCTGGCGCAGTTCGCCGGAGGCGAGCCCGCCGCGCCGACGGCGCCGGACGACCGCCCGGGGCCGCGGGGCGACCACCCGGAGCCGCCGGACGACGAGCCGCCCTTCGGCCCGGAGGAGCCGGAGGAGATCGACCCGCCCTGGGACGACTGGCAGTAAGGGCGCGCCGGGGCCCGTGCGGAGGCCGTACCGGGCCGGGGTCGCCCGGTACGGCCCCGCTCGAACCGGGTTCGGCCGAACGGCGGGGATAGCGGTGCGGACCGGTGGCGGTGCCGTCGTCGCGGGTATGGCGGCGCGCATGAGCGGAATTCACATCAGCAGCAGTGCGTTCGACGACCACACGGTGATCCCGCGCCGCTACAGCGGCGAGGGCGAGAACGTCTCACCGCCCCTGACCTGGTCGGGAGTGCCCCACGAGGCCACGGAGCTGGTGCTCCTGTGCGAGGACCCGGACGCGCCGGGGACGACGTTCGTGCACTGGCTGGTCACCGGGATCGACCCGGCGACCACCGGAGTGGTGGAGGGACAGAAGCCCCAGGGCGGCCTGCCGTGGCCCAACGGTTTCGGGCAGGTGGGCTGGGGCGGTCCGCTGCCCCCGCCGGGCCACGGACCGCACCGCTACTTCTTCCGCCTGTACGCCCTGTCGGAGCCACTCCCGCTGCACGGCCACCCCGGCGCCGAGGACGTGCACCGCGCCCTGAAGGGCAGGGAGCTGGCGTCCGGCGTCCTGGTCGGCACGTATCAGCGCTGAGGGGAGTGGCGGCCGCCCTCGTCGCCGTACCGCAGCAGCGCTCCGACCTGCTGGTACAGCCGCAGCTCGGCCTCCGGTACGACGACGAGCTCGGCGCCCGTGCCGACGAGGGCCCGTACGAGCGCCTCGTCGGCGCGCTCCTCGCGCGGGGCGCGCACGCCGAAGGACAGCAGCTCCGCCTCGGTCAGGGCGAGCTGGGTCGGCCGGGAGCCCACCCAGAGCCGAGCCGGGGGCGGGGACCCGGGCGGCCGGTTCAGCAGGAGCGCCGCGACCTGTCCCCGCTGGAGGGCGGCGACCGTGGCGGCGAGCCCCTCCGCCACGGGCCCGTCGACGGCACGCCGGTGGACGAAGAGGTCGACGATCTCCCGGTCGTGCGCGGCCATGTGGCCGCGGAAGACCCGGTCGAGCTGGGGTTCCAGCAGGGCGCGTCCGGTGTCGGTCGGAGTGGGGCCGCCGACCCGGACGACCCGGTCCCGCAGGGCGCGCGGCAGACGGCGGACCAGCACGTTGCACGCCCACTCGTTCCCGCCCACGACGACGGCGTCGGCGTGCGCCCGCCGCGCCCAGGCGTCCAGCTGGTGGCCGAGCCGCGCGGAGGCACGGTGCCAGATCGTCACGGGGACCCTGCGGTGCAGGCGCTCACCCGGGGCGACGGTGGACGCGGGCCAGCTGCCGGCCTCCGCCTCCAGCGTCACCCAGCCGTGGGTCTCGGCGGTCGGGAGGCCGCCGTAGTGGACGACCACGGCCAGGTACGGGATCTCCGGCACGTGCTGGGCGACCAGGGGCATCGCGTCCGGAAGCGTGCCGTAGCGGGCGGAGTCGTGCTCGGGCGGGCTCGGTAGCTCCCCGTCGAGGACGAGCGTGCCGTGGGCGGCGAAGACGGCCTGCCCGTGGACGCCCGGCACCTCCGTGTCGGCGCCGACCACCGCCTCCAGCCGGTTCAGCAGCGCCGCGTCCGCGCCCTGCCGGGACAGGCTCTCGCGCAGCCGCCGCCAGCGCAGCGCGATCGCCCGCTCGGGGTGGTCGCCGTCCCGCGAGGTGTTCATGTACACGGAGACGTACGGCCCCGGCTCCGCGTAGAGGCTCTCGAGAAAGGCCAGCCTCATCGCTCATCGCCTCTCGTCGTCGATCGTCGCCCCACTTCCGATGATGCTCCCGGCCGGCGGCCGGGCGTGGCGCCGGCGGCGGAGCCAGAGGAACAGAGCCAGGCACGGCAGCAGCAGGCCGACTGCGGTGACCACGACGAAGGCCGTGAAACTGTCGATGTGGGCGATCAGCCAGGAGAAGTTCTGCCCGAAGAAGCCGACCACGAACGACAGCGGAAGGAACACGGTCGCGAGGATGGTGAGCTGCTCCATCGTCGCGCTCTGGCGGAGGTTGATCTTGTTCTGCTCGACGGAGACCACCGCGATGTTCGCCTCCAGAACGGTGGCGAGGAGGTCACGCTGCGCCGCCACCTCCTCGTTCACCAGGAGCAGGTGGTCGTGCACGTTGTGGAGGTACGGCAGCAGCTCCGGCGGTGCCTTGCCGGGCTGCAGCTGGCGGGCGAGCACGGAGAGGAGCGGGTGCACGGCGCGGTAGAAGTCCGTGGCCTCGCGGCGCAGGAAGTAGATCCGCTCGGTGGGCGCGACCGCGCCGGAGAACACCGTGCCCTCGATCTGTTCGATGTCCCGGTCGAGTTCCGCCACGACGGGTGCGTAGCTGTCCACGACCTGGTCGAGGATGGCCCACAGGGTGGACGCGCTGCCGGCGCGCAGCAGCTCGGGGCGGCTTTCGAGCCGGGCGCGGGCGCCGTGCAGTTCGCTGGCGATGCCCTGGCGCACGGTGATCACGAAGTTCTGGGCGAGGAAGACGCTGATCTCTCCCGTGTCGATCTCCTCGCGGTCGTCGTCGTAACGCGCCGTACGCAGGACGATCAGCTCGGTGCCGTCCTCGTACCGTTCGGCCTTCGGCCGCAGGTGGAACGTCTGGGCGTCCTCGACGGCGAGCTCGTGCAGCCCGAAACTCCGGCGCACCTCGCTCATCTCCGGCTCACCGGGTTCGAAGAGGCCCAGCCAGACGAAACCGCCCTCTTCGCGGCACGCGGCCGCCTGCTCGAGCGGCATCGGGCCCTGCTGCTGGCGGCGCCCGTCGCGGTAGTGCGCGCAGTCGACGATCATGGCGTTCCTCCTCGCGTCTGCCACCGTGCGCCGCGCGTCGCCGCCGCGGGCGGTACGGCTCGCGCCGCGAATGTGTCCTACAGCCCATGGTTGCCGACGTGGTGCTGCTCGTCGCCCGTGCCGGCGAGCAGCATGTGGAGCGGCTTCGGGGCTACTCCTCGTCGAGGAGGGCGGCGAACCGCGCGACGGGGTTCCCGGTGAACGGGCGCAGCGCGGGGGCGAGGAGGCGCGCGCCGGGGAAGCGCAGGCCGCCGAGGAACGCGAAGCGGGTCGTACGGTCGGTCTCGGGTCGGGCCGCCATGCCGCCGAGGACGAGGCGGCTCTGCATCAGGCACCAGCCGGGTGCGAGGTCGATGGCGAAGGTCGCGCGGAGCCGGGTGTGGCCGTGGATCCGGGCCCGGAGCGGGGCACCGGGCGACTCGGAGGTGTCGAGACGGACCGTGCGGACATCGGGGATCCACAGCGGCATCGTGCGTTCCAGGTCCTGGGCGAGCGCCCAGACCCGCTCGAACGGCGCGTCGAGGACGGCCTCGCCGATCCGCACCGCTCCGGGCGCGCTCGCGGCGATCACGTGCAGCCGGCGCACCGGGTCGAAGTCGGCGACGGGCCACTGCGGCATCGGGGTCTCGGTCACTGCTGCCATGCCTTTCGGAAGCTGAGTCGGGCCCGGGAGAGCCGGGACTTGACCGTCCCGGGCGCGACCTCGAGCAGTGCCGCCGTCTGCCGTTCGTCCAGCCCCTCCAGGTCGCGCAGGAGCAGTACGGCGCGGTGCTGCGGCGCGAGCCGGGACAGCACGTCGCGGATGTCCGCGGCCAGTTGGGGGTCGCCGGGCGCGGGGAGTTCGCCGAGCTCGGCCGGCTGCGAGCGCGCCGAGCGGGTGGCGTACCGCACCGCCTCCCGTACGGCGATGGCCCGGACCCAGCCGAACAGCGCGCCGGGATCCTTGAGCTGCCGCAGCTTGCGGAAGACCGCGATGAGCGCCTCCTGGGTCGCGTCCGCGCCGTCGTCCAGGGCGATCGGGCCGCAGAGCCGGCGGACGTACGGGGTGATCAGGTCCAGCAGCCGGCCGACCGCGAGTTGGTCGCCGCCCTGGGCGGCCCGGACCAGCTCGGCCAAGCCGGGCGGTGGCTCCTGCATGGTGCGTTCTCCGTCGATAGGTGACAGGGGTCCGTGGAGGGAGGCGCCGGGACGGCGAAAGGTTCCCCGCGACTTCCGCGCGGCCGCAGTGTTCCTCGTCACAGGAACGGATCGGCGGGCGGGGTGCTCCTTCGGGTGTCCAAGCGTCCTGACACTCCGTGAGGTGACGACATGAAGCCGGTGAAGTCGGCGAAGACCCGCAGCAAGGCCGCCGCGATCGGCGCGGTGCTGGCGGCGGACGGCCTGATCCACCTGTACTGGGCCACCGGGCGGACCTGGCCGGTGCACAGCACGCCCCGGCTCTCGCAGCTGGTGCTCAACACCCAGGTGCCGTTCACCCCGCAGGGGCTGGTCCCGCTCGCGGCACTGCTTTTCTCCGGCGCGACGCTGGTGCTCGCTCGGGGCGGCGGGTTGCCGGCCCTCGCCCGCCGGCTGCCCGCCGCGCTGCCGCGTTGGGGTAGCCGGGCGGTGGCGGCCGGACTGCTGGCCCGTGGCGCGGTCGGTCTGGTCTGGGTGACGGGGGCCTGGGCGGATCCCGCCGACACGTTCTATTGGCTCAACCTGCTGCTCTACACGCCGCTGTGCCTGCTGCTCGGCCGGGCGGCCTGGCAGGTGTCGGCGGCGGGCACGGAGGCGGGCACGGCGGCCGGTGGGGCGAGGAAGGCGCGGCCCGCGCGGGCCTGAGCGTCGGCGGGCGAAGCCGTCGTTACCGCTCCTCGCCCGTCCGAGGTCGGGGCCCGGACCGGTGCGCGGTCCGGGCCTCCTCCGTGCTGGGCCGTCGCCCGCGGTGTCAGCGCAACTGCCCCGCGGCCCACTGCGCCCACTCCCGGCGCATCGCGTTGAACCGGAGCCCGTACTCCAGGGCGATCCGGCCGTGCACCGACAGCGGGTCGTCGCCCCAGTCGATCGAGGCCTCCAGCCGGCGCAGGTCCTCGTACTCCTGCTCGGACAGCTCCTGAAGCCCGGTCAGGTAGTCCCGGGCCTGCTCGGGGGTGAGCACTCCCAGGAAGAACACCCGCAGCAGGACGTCGCTGCGGGTGGTGCGCTGCGGCTTGGTCTCGGTCAGCCAGTGCCGCAGCTCGGTCAGCCCCTCGTCGGTGAGGGTGTACTCCTTGCGGCCCCGCGGGCCCTCGGCCGACACGTCGATCAGCCCGGCCGCCGCCAGCTTGGACAGCTCCGAGTACATCTGACTCTGGGTGGCGGGCCACACGTTGGCCAGTGAGGTCTCGAAGCGCTTCAGCAGGTCGTAGCCGCTGGCGGGGCGCTCCGAGAGGAGTCCGAGAAGGGCGTGTCGAAGGCTCATGGCTCCCACTCTACCTTCCATTCTTGACATGTCAGTTTTGGAAGGTCTACTTTCGACATGTCACAACAGGAACGTGAGTTCGGCGGGCCGACCGACGGACCGACCAACCGACCGGGGGATTTCGATGTCGTACCTGCGCAGCTTCCTGCCGTGGATCGTCTTCGCGGTGATTCCGTCCGCCCAGTGGCAGTGGGGCGCGCTGGCCGCGCTGGCCGCCGCGGTGGCGATCATCGTCCAGCAGCGCCGCGAGGGCGTCGGCTTCGACGCACTGATCATCGAGATCGGCTCCGCGGCCTTCTTCGCGGTCCTGGCCGGCATCGCCTTCGCCGACCCCGGCTCGGGCGTGCACGGCTACTCGGCCGCCCTCTCCTCCGCCGTCCTGGCCCTGATCGCCGGGGTCTCGCTGCTCATCCGCAAGCCCTTCACCCTGGGCATGGCCAAGCGCAGCACGCCCCGCGAGGTGTGGGGGCTGCGGCCCTTCGTGCGGGCCAACACCGTCATCACCGGCGTCTGGGCGGGGGCCTTCGCGCTGACGGCCGCCGGCCTCGCGCTGCTCGCCCACGCCGGCCAGGGCCACTCCACCCCCGCCACGCTCGTCCAGGCGGCCGGCTTCGTCCTCCCGATGCTCTTCACCAACCGCTACGTCGCCGCCACGCAGGCCAGGGCGGGCGCCCGATGAGCACCGACGCCCCACGCCCGGCACCGCCACCGCCCGTCCCGCCGGCGGCCTGCCCGGCTGCGGGACGGGCCGTGAAGGGCCGGGCCTGCCGGCGGATCAGGGTCGGACAGGCTCTAGGCGAGCGCCGCGCGGGCGCGGTTGAGGAGGTCGCGGAAGACCGCGCGTTCGTCGGCCGTGAACTCCCGCAGCATCTCGTCCTCCAGCTCCTGGACGGCCGCCGCGTGCAGGGCCAGCAGGTCGCGGCCGGCGTCGGTGAGGCTGATGACGTGGCGGCGCCGGCTCGCCGGGTCGGGGGACCGGGTGATGAGACCGCGCCGCTCCAGCGCGCCGACCAGGTCGGACATGGACTGGGGCGTGACGAAGGAGTTGCGGGCGAGCTCGGCCCCGGACATGCCGTCCCGGCGCTCGAGCACGGTCAGCGCCGTGTACTGCAGAGCGGTGACGCCCGAGGGCTTGAGCAGTTCGTCGAGCCGTGCGCGGGTGGCCAGTTCGACCTGCTTCACCGAGTACAGCAGCGACGGTGGAGCGACGTCCTTCACATGCTCTCCCCAGGGACCTTCCGGATCCCCATCGTCAGGAATCCTGTCGAAAATTCTAGCCCAACCCCTTGCTCGGCGACGGCGTGCCCTCCGATACTCAGGATTCCTGATGATTGAGGAGCCTTCCCTTGAGCACGCTTTCCATCGACCGACGCGGCGGGGTGGCGGTCCTGACGCTCCGCCGCCCGGCCAAGCGCAACGCCCTCGACGACGCCACGGTGCTGGGCATCGAGGAGTTCTTCCGGAAGCCGGGCCCCGACGTGCGGGCCGTCGTCCTCGACGCCGAGGGCGACCACTTCTCCGCCGGGCTGGACCTCGGCGAGCTCACCGAGCGGACCACCGAACAGGCCCTGGAACACTCGCTGATGTGGCACCGCGTCTTCGACACGATCGAGGGCGGACGGGTCCCCGTGGTGGCCGCGCTGAAGGGCGCGGTCATCGGCGGCGGCCTGGAGCTGGCGGCCTCCGCGCACATCCGCGTGGCCGATCCGTCCACGTTCTACGCGCTGCCTGAAGGGCAGCGCGGGATCTTCGTCGGCGGCGGCGGCTCGGTCCGAATCCCGCGGCTGATCGGTGCGCACCGGATGGCGGACATGATGCTCACCGGCCGCGTCCTGGACGCGGCCGAGGGACAGGCCGCCGGCCTCTCGCAGTACCTCACCGACGAGGGCGGGGCGCGCGCCAAGGCCCTCGAACTCGCCGGCCGGATCGCCGCCAACGCCCCGCTGACCAACTTCGCCGTCCTCCAGGCCCTCCCCAGGATCGCCGAGGCCTCGCCGGCCGGCGGCCTCCTGCTCGAATCCCTCATGTCGGCCGTCGCGGCCGGCAGCGGCGACGCCCAGGAGCGGATGCGGGCGTTCCTGGACGGCCGCGCCGCGAAGGTCACCACCGGAAAGGCCGCCCGATGAACGAGATCCTCAGCACCCCCGGCCCCACCGTCAGGGCGGACTCGGAGATCGGCCGCTACCTCGGCTGGCTGGAATCGGAGCGACAGCTGCGCTTTCCCGACTACGACAGTCTCTGGCAGTGGTCCGTCACCGATCTGGCCGGCTTCTGGTCGTCGGTCTGGGAGTTCTTCGACGTCCGGCCGCACACCCCGCCCACCGCCACCCTGGGCCGCAAGTCCATGCCGGACACCGAGTGGTTCCCCGGCGCGACCCTCAACTACGCCGAGCACGCGCTCGGCCGTGAGCAGGACCTCGACGCCGTCGCGGTCGTCGCCCACTCCCAGACCAGGGCACCGCTGGAGCTGACCTTCGGCGAGCTCCGGGACCAGGTGGCCCGCGCCCGCGCCGGGCTCCTCCGCCTGGGCGTCGGCAAGGGCGACCGGGTCGTCGCGTACCTGCCGAACATCCCCGAGACCCTGGTGGCCTTCCTCGCCACCGCGAGCATCGGTGCCGTCTGGGCCGCCTGCGCACCCGAGTTCGGCTCCCGCAGCGTCGTCGACCGGTTCGCCCAGCTCGAACCGAAGGTGCTGCTCACCGTCACCGGCTACCGCTACGGGGACCGCGACATCGACCGCCGCACGGAGGTGGCGGAGATCGCCGCCCGGCTCCCCAGCGTGGAACGGATCGTCCACGTCCCGTACGGGAAGAACACCCTGCCCGACGCCCTGGGGTGGACCGAGCTGCTCGCCGTAGGGGAAGGACCGGGAGAACCGGGAGAACCGGGAGAACCTGCGGAACCCGCGGAACTCGCCTTTGAGCCCGTGCCGTTCGACCACCCGCTCTTCGTGCTGTTCTCCTCCGGGACCACCGGCATCCCCAAGGCGATCGTGCACCGGCACGGCGGCATCCTCCTGGAGCACCTCAAGAACAACGCGCTCAGCTGGGACCTGAAGCCGGGCGACCGGATGCTCTGGTTCAGCACGACCGCCTGGATGCTGTGGAACACCCTGGTGTCCGCGCTCCTCGTCCGCGCGTCCATCGTCATGATCGACGGCAATCCGGTCCATCCCGACCTGCGGGAGCAATGGCGGATCGCCGCCGACACCGGGGCGACGCTGATGGGCGTGAGCCCCGGCTATCTGATGGCCTGCCGCAAGGCCGGGATCCGGCCCGCCGAGGAGTTCGACCTGTCGCGGCTGCGGCAGCTCGGCGCGGCGGGCAGCCCGCTCGCCGCCGACGGATTCCGCTGGGTGGCCGAGCAGTTCGGGGACGGGGTGCTCCTCAACGTCGGCTGCGGAGGCACCGACGTGTGCACCGGCATCCTCCAGGGCAGCCCGCTGCAGACCGTGCGCGCCGGGGAGATATCCGGGCCCTGCCTCGGGGTCGCCGCGTACGCCTACGACAGCAAGGGCGAGCGGGTGGTCGGCGAGCTGGGCGAGTTGGTGATCACCGAGCCGATGCCGTCGATGCCCGTCGGCTTCTGGGGCGACACCGACGGCTCCCGCTACCGGGCCGCGTACTTCGAGGAGTTTCCGGGCGTGTGGCGGCACGGCGACTGGGTACGGTTCGCGCCCGAGGGCCACTGCATCGTCGCCGGACGCTCCGACGCCACCCTCAACCGCGGCGGGGTCCGGCTCGGCACCGCGGAGTTCTACGCGGTCGTCGAGGACCTCCCCGAGGTCGACGACAGCCTCGTCGTCCACATCGAGGACCCCGAAGGCGGAAACGGAGAACTGCTGCTCTTCGTCGCCGGACCGGTGGAGCTGGACGACGCCCTGCGCACGGGCATCGCCCGCGCGCTGCGGTCGGCGCTGTCGCCGCGGCACGTACCGGACGTCATCGAGCGGGTGCCCACCGTCCCGCGCAACCGGACCGGCAAGAAGCTGGAGGTGCCGGTCAAGAGGATCCTCCTCGGCGCCCGCCCCGAGTCCGTGGCCAGCACCGACGTCCTCGCCGACCCGCGGTCCCTGGACCCGTTCGTCGCGTTCGCCGCCGGAAGACGAGCCGCCGAGGACGGGGCCGGCACCGGGCACGGGACCGGTGCCGGCACCGCGACGCTCCCCGGGGCCGGCACAGGAGTCGGCACAGGAGTCGGCGCCGGGCACGGGAGCACGTCATGAGAGTCGCCGTCGTCGGTACCGGGGTCATCGGTGCCTCCTGGACGACCCTCTTCCTGGAGTACGGGCACGAGGTCGTCGCGACCGACCCCGCGCCCGGCGCGGAGGCCCGGCTCCGGGCGGCGGTCCCCGCCCACCAGGAGCGGCTGTCCTTCACCCCGGACCCCGCCGAGGCGGTCGCGGACGCCGATTTCGTCCAGGAGAACGGCCCGGAACGCCCCGAGCTGAAGGACGAGGTCTTCGCCGTACTCGACGCCGCGGCCCCACCGGGGACCGTCCTGGCGAGCAGCTCCTCCGGACTGCTGCCGTCCCGGATTCAGCGCGCCTGCGCCGCCCATCCCGAACGGGTCCTCGTCGGGCATCCGTTCAACCCGCCCCACCTCATCCCGCTGGTCGAGGTCGTGCCGGGCGAGCGGACCTCCGAGGCCGCCGTCGAGGAGGCCATGGCCTTCTACCGGAACCTCGGACGCCGCCCCATCCGGCTGCGCCAGGAGCTCCCCGGCCACGTCGCGAACCGGCTCCAGGCGGCGCTGTGGCGCGAGGCGTACTCCCTGGTCGAGCGGGGCGCGGCGAGCGTCGCCGACATCGACGCCGCCATCGCCCACGGTCCCGGGCTGCGCTGGGCGCTGCTCGGGCCCTTCCTCAACCAGCACCTGTCGGGCGGCCCCGGCGGCATCGCCCACGTCCTGGAGCACCTCGGCCCGCCCATGGAGGAATGGTGGGCCGACCTCGGCGCACCGCGTCTCACACCCGAACTGACGCGCGCGATCACCCGGGGCGTGGCCGACGAGCTGGCCGGCACGCCGGAGGCCGACCTGGTCGCCGCACGCGACGCCCTCCTGAACCTCCTCCTCGACGCGAAGAAGAGGACCGAACACCTGTGAGCACCCCGATGAACCCCGCCTACCTCACCGACCTCACCGCGATCGACTTCCACGTCCACGTGGAGCAGGACGCCCGCGGCCACCTCGCGCTCGACGCCGAGCTGATGGACGCCTCCGCCGCGTACTTCAAGGCCGGCCAGGACCGCACCCCGACCGTCGAGACGATCGCCGCGCACTACCGCGAGCGCCGGATGGCCGCCGTCATCTTCACGGTGGACGCCACCACGGGACTGGGTCACCCCGCCCTGTCCAGCGAGGAGATCGCCGACGCCGCGGCCGCCCACCCCGACGTCCTCATCCCGTTCGGCTCGGTCGACCCGCACCGTCCGGACGCCGTCGCCCGGGCCCGCGCGCTCGTCCTCGACCACGGCGTCCGCGGCTTCAAGTTCCACCCCAGCCTCCAGGCGTTCGCACCGAACGCCCCCGAGCACTACCCGCTCTACGAGGCGCTCCAGGAGCTGGGTGTCCCCGCCCTGTTCCACACCGGGCAGTCCGGCATCGGCGCGGGTCTGCCCGGTGGGCGCGGCATCAAGCTGCGCCACTCCGACCCGATGCTCCTGGACGACGTCGCCGCCGACTTCCCCGGCCTGACAATCGTCCTGGCACACCCGTCGGTGCCCTGGCAGGACGAGGCGATCTCCATCGCCACGCACAAGGCCAACGTCTACATCGACCTGTCGGGCTGGTCCCCGAAGTACTTTCCCCCGCAGCTCGTGAAGGCGGCCGGTTCCTTCCTCCGGCACAAGGTGCTGTTCGGCTCGGACTTCCCCGTCGTCACGCCCGACCGATGGCTGGCCGACTTCGGCACCCTCGACATCAAGCCGGAAGTCCGCCCGCTGATCCTCAAGGAGAACGCCGTCCGAGTCCTCGGCCTCTGACGCCGGCTGCGGAGCCGGGAGGCGGGGGAGTCCGGGCTGTGGCGGCGGGGGAGCCCCAGGAGGAGACGGAGGGCTTGCAACGCACGATGTCACTGGTCAGTATGGTTACGTGAATCACGCATTTCCCTGTGGGACGCTCTGCCTGGACTTCGTCGGCACGCTGCGGGCGCGGCGCAACGCCGCTCCGCTGGAGAAGCTGGCCACGCCCGGCCTCCTCGACGACTGGTTCATGGAGTCGGGGATGCTGGATCTGCCGCCGGGTGCGAGCGAGGCGGAGGTGGTGATCGCCGTGCGGTTGCGCGAGGCGATCTACGACCTGGTGGCCGCCCGGCTCGACGGCCGTCCGCTGCCGGCGGAGTCGGTGGCGGAGGTGAACCTGCACGCCTCCGGTCCGCCGGTGACGCTGCGGCTGACGCCCGACGGGGTCATGCGCTCGGGGTCGGTCGCCCAGGGGCTGGCCGCGCTGGCCCGTGAGACGGTGCAGCTGGTCGGCGGGGACGACGCCGCGCTGCTGCGTGAATGTGCCCGTCCGGAGTGCACGCAGGTATATCTGGACCGCTCGCGCGGGCATCGCCGGGAGTGGTGTGCGATGCGGACGTGCGGCAACCGGGTCAAGGCGGCCAACTACCGGGCGCGCCAGCACGCCGCGCAGGGCTGACCGCCCAGCCCGGGAACCCGCCGGGACAGCCTTCGTCACCTGTTTGACCGGTGATGGAGGCTGTGCCAGTCTGGAGGGGTGTCGCGTCCTTCGGTGAGGTGGCACGCCAGACAGACCGGTCGGCCTCGCGAGACCGACCTGAGTGACGCGATGGACGAGAGGGCGGTGACGGGCGATGGCCGGCAACGAGGAACGGGCCGTACTGGCAGGCGGCTGCTTCTGGGGCATGCAGGAACTCATCCGCAAGCAGCCGGGTGTGCTGGCGACGCGGGTGGGGTACAGCGGCGGCGAACTGGCACACCCGACGTACCGTCACCACGACGGGCACGCGGAGTCCGTCGAGATCGTCTTCGACCCGAACGCGACCGACTACCGGGCGCTCCTGGAGTTCTTCTTCCAGATCCACGACCCGACCACGAAGGACCGGCAGGGCAACGACATCGGGGACAGCTACCGCTCCGCCGTCTTCTACCTGAACGACGAGCAGCGGCGCGTCGCCGAGGACACCATCGCCGACGTCGAGGCCTCGGGCCTCTGGCCGGGACCGGTGGTCACCGAGGTCACCCCGGCGGGCCCGTTCTGGGAGGCCGAGCCCGAGCACCAGGACTATCTCCAGCGCTACCCGGACGGCTACACCTGCCACTTCCCGCGCGCCGGCTGGCGACTGCCCCGGCGGGACGAGTCCTGACCCGAGCCCGGCCCCGTACCCCGGCATGGCACACCACTCACCGGGGCGCGGGGCGCGGGGGCGCGGCGTGGCGGTGGCAGGTGCACGGGCGTCCGCGTCGCGCCGGCCGCGTCCTGTGGAGCAGGCCGGAATCGTGGTTCACTCGTCGGGATCTTCCCGATGTCTCGACGAAGTGAGGTATTCCGGTGACAGTTCTCGCGGACTCTGTCGAATCCATGGAGCAACTGGCCCTGGTCTGGCGGGCCATGGTTCTCGACCGGGACCGGGACGCAGACGTCCGTGACCTCCCCGGCATCGCCGTCCGCTGGGCCGACTGCCGCTTCGCCTTCTGGAACTGCGTCACCCTCACCGAGGTCGGCGCCGACGCCGAGCTCTTGGAGCGGCGCCTGCACGAGGCCGCGGACGTCATGCGCGCGAAGCAACAGCCCGGCTTCCTCTGGGTCTTCGAGGACCTGATCGAGGCCGAGGCGCGCTCCGGCCTGGAGGCGGCGGCCGAGCGGGCCGGCCTGGTGCACGCCTTTCCCGGAACGGGCATGGCCGGGGACCTGCTGCCCCTGCCGGAGCCCGTCCACCCGGACCTGACATTCGTGCGGGTGTCGACCGACGAACAGCTCCAGGCGTACGCGGACATCAACTCCCGTGCGTACGGCTTCCCCCTGGAAGACGGCCGGGACGGCCTGGCCGGCTCCGTGCTGTGGAAGGACCGGGTGCACGCCTACCTGGGCGTACGCGACGGCATCCCGGTGACCTGCGCCGCCACGGTCGAGGCGGAGGGCCGACTCTTCGTCGTGCTCGTGGCCACCGACCCGCAGTGGGAGCGCCGCGGCTACGGCGAGGCGGTGACGAGGAAGGCGCTGTACGAGGGCGCCCGCGCCACCGGCCTCACCCGCGCCACCCTGCACGCGACCGTCGCCGGAGCACCCGTCTACCCGCGCATCGGATTCCGGCCGAACTCGCCCATGCACTTCTTCGCCCTCAAGGGCTGACGGGCCCGGTCAGCCGGGCCCCCGCCACACGTTGTCGAAGGCCGCCTGCTCGACGGTCCGCCGCTGCCGTACGCCCTCCAGCTCCAGCAGCGCGTCGCCGACGGCGGCCAGCACGAGCGTCACCGAGTCGTCGAGAGCCTCGACACGATCCGGTTCCGGCGCCTGCTCGGCGCGCAGACCCAGCTCCCCGGCGAGACTTACGAGCACCGGGTCGGCGGACGACCACAGTTCCGCCGCCCGGCGGCGGGCCGCCGAATCCTCCGGGACCGGCACACCGTCCGCCAGCGGGAGCCCGCGACGCCGCCGCCGGGTGAGCGCGCCCTCCGCCTCCAGAGCCGTGAGATACGCCTCGGCCAGCCCATCGCCTCTGCGCCACAGCCAGTCACCGACCGTCTCGTACGGCTCCTCCCGGCGCAGCGAGGCGAGCGCCCGCGCCAGGAGGTCGTCGGCCGGGACGGGATAGCCGACGGGCACGACGAGTTCCGCCCGCAACGCGACCGCATCGGTCCCGAGCAGGTCGACGAGCTCCGCCCCGGCCAGCGCGAGCGACAGCTCGCCCAGACGCACCTCCCGGTCGGGCTTGCCGTCCAGGACGACCAGGAGAAGGTCGCGTGCCGTCGTCATGAAGCCCTCACATCCACGCGCGGGCGAGCGGACAGATACGTGTCCCACCTTACGGCCGGGAGCGGCGGTCAGCCCGCGGACCGTGAAGGGGGCGAGCAGGGGGTCGATGGTGAGGGCGGGGACTCCGACGGCCGGGCCCGTGGCGAGCGCGTCCTCGTAGCGGTCGTAGCGGGCCTCACCGTCGGCGGGCCCACCCACTGCCGTAATCGTGTTGACCGCCTCCGGTGGGCAGTGCTGGAGTCGGCGGGTGGACAGCATCCCCGCCAACCGGCGGCTCTGGAACCGGATCAGCAGCGCCTACCAGCACGCGCACGACCCGCGCATCGGCGCCGAACCCCGGCTGTGGGGCATGTACTCCATCCCCGACGCACACCTGCACGCCCTGGGCGACGTCACCGGCAAGCGCGTCCTCGAACTCGGCTGCGGCGCCGGCCAGTGGTCCAGGGCGCTCGCCGCCGAAGGCGCCCACGTGGTCGGGATCGACCTGTCCGAAGCCCAACTCACGGCAGCGGCGCGCGCGATGGGAGCGGCCCGTCACCCGCTGGTGCAAGGTGCCGCCGAACAACTCCCCTTCGCCGCCGACAGCTTCGACCTGGTGTTCTGCGACTTCGGTGGGCTCAGCTGGGCGCCCCCGCACCTGGCCGTCCCGCAGGCGGCACGCGTCCTGCGCCGAGGCGGGCGTCTGGTGTTCAACGTCGCCAGCCCCTGGTTCGAAGCCTGCTACGACGAAGCCGCCGGCCGCGTGACCACGACGCTCCAACAGGACTACTTCGGGCTGAACACCATCGCCGAAGGCGACGGCGCGACCAGCTATCAGCTCACCTACGGCGGCTGGGTCAAGGTCCTGCGCGGCGCGGGTCTCGTCATCGACGACCTCATCGAACCGCGGCCCGAACCGGGAACACCCAACGGCTACAACGAAACCGACCCACCCGACTGGGCACACCGCTGGCCCGCGGAAGTGCTCTGGGTAACCCACAAACCGTGATTCCGCCGCGCCGGGACGCGCAGGACCTGCGCCCCCCGCGCGCCGTCGACCCGCCCGGCCCCTGATCGTCAGTCCGCTACGCGGACCGCGCGTGCGGGGCGGATGGCTGCGGCGCGACGGGCCGGACCCACGGTGGCCAGGAGCGAGGCGACGAAGGTGGCCACCGCCAGGCCGCAGATGCCGGTCCACTCGACGGGGAACCCGCCTTCGAGGCCCTCGAAGGCCGCGCTGTTGCGGTACATCAGCCAGGTCGTCAGGACACCGAGCAGGGAGCCGAGCACGATTCCCTCCGCCGCGACGAAGGCGCTCTCCCACAGGAAGGACCGGCGGACGGTGCGTGCCCGGAAGCCGAGGGCCCGCAGGATTCCGATGGTGCGGCGGCGTTCGCGCACGGCGCGGACCATGACGACGCCGAGGCCGGTGATGCCGACGCCGAGGCCCAGGGCGAGGAAACCCTGCATGAGGCGGAAGAAGGCGGTGCTGGAGTCGAACTGGTGGCGGATCTCGGAGGCGATCGGGGTGGCGACGAGGCTGGACGACAGCTGCTCGCCCTGCAGTTGGGTCGCCAGGGTGTCGGGGGACGTCCCGGGGCGGGTGCTGACGAGGGCGGAGGCGTTCTGGGCCTGGTCGCCGAAGAGGCCGCGCATGCTCTGCTCGCCCATGACCACCGGGTACGTGGTCGAGCTGGCGCCGGTGCCCGGGTAGAAGACCATGCCGTTGCTGAGGACGCCCGCGATGATCTTCTGTTCGCTGTGGCCGGTCCGCGGGTCGGTCACGGTGAGGGTGTCGCCGGGGTCGTAGTAGTCGCCGGCCGGGCCGCCGGTGCTCCCGAAGAAGGCGTCGATCACGACGTAACGGGGGTCGGCGGCGAGCGCGTGCCAGACCGCCGGGTCGTTGGCGAGTCCGGGCAGCCGTTCACGGAAGGTGATGCCGGTGATCGCGCCGTTCGGCACCCCCACGGCCGCGACGTCCAGCAGCTGTTTGCTGCGGTGGCCGGGGTCGGTGGCCCGGCCGCTGCCGTTGAGCAGGGGCGTGACGGTGTCGATGCCGGCAGCGGAAGGGCCGTTGCGCAGCTGGGCGACGAGCCGGTCGCCGGCGACCTGCGGGTTGTAGTCGAGCCGCAGGGAGTAGCCGGCGGTGGCGTCGGTGACGACTCCGTCGACGCCGGCGCGAAGGATGCCGGAGATCTCCGTCAGCAGGACGAGAACGAACACGATCAGCGTGTACATCACGAGCGTGGCGCCCGTACGGAACCGTTTCGCCAGCGGGTAGGCGACCGCGAGCCGCGCCGCCAGGCCCGACTCCGACGGGCGCTCGAAGAGACGCCGTACGGGGCGCAGCAGCGTCTTCTGGTTGTTGCTGACGAGCACCACGGCGGAGAAGGCGGCGAGGGCGCCCTGGATGACGTACACGGACATGGAGGGCGCGTCGAAGATCCGCGGGCGCAGGACCGGCGCCAGCAGGGTCCAGGCCAGTACGGCGCCCGCGACGAGCGTGGTCGCGGCCTGCCGGGACATCACCCGCAGCAGGGCGGGGACGGCGAAGGCGAGGGCGAGCGCCGGCATGAGGTAGGTGGCCTCGGCCTGGCTGCGGGCCACCGCGGGGACGGCCGCGAACGCGAAGAGGACCGACAGGGCGCCGCACACGACGAGCAGTCTGCGGCGCGGGCCACGCCCGGGTGTCGACGGCAGGTCCCGGACGGCGGCGATGATGTTGAACCTGCTGATCCGCGTGCTCGTCCCCAGGATGGCCGCGAACGCGATCAGCAGGCCCATGGCCACACCGTTCAGGATGCTGGTGGGCGTGACGGCGAAGGCGATCCGGAGGCTGCTGCCGCCGACCGACCAGCCGCGGAAGATCTCCGCGGCCACCACGGCGACGCCCCAGCCCACGCCCACTCCGATGGCCGCTCCGGGCAGCGCGGAGAGCAGCGCGTAGGCGGCCCCTTCGAGGGTGAAGGAGCCGATCAGACGCGAGCGCTTCATGCCGATCGCCCGCACCATGCCCATCTGCGCCTTCCGCTCCTCGCCCAGCATGACGAAGATGTTCACGAGCAGCAGGGCGCCCGCGATGATGCTGAAGCTGCCGATCATCAGGAACAGCGCACCGAGCGAGTCCCCGGCCTGCTTGGCATCCCTCAGGACCGTGTGTTTCGGGGTGTCGACGGCGGCCTGGCGGGAGAGCGGCCCCAGCGCCTCGCGGATGTCCGTGGTCACCCGCGGGGTCAGGGCCTCGCCGCCCTCGACACCGCCGCGGTTGGACACGAAGGTGACCGCACGCGGCTCCGTGCCGGCGGCCCGCGCCGCGGCGTCGAGGGTTCCGGGGGCCAGGAACGCGTCACGGTTCAGCCTGCCGCCCAGGCCCACGCCGGCCAGACCCCGCTCCGGCACCACCCGCTCCACGCGGTAGGTGTGCGGGTTGCCGAACAGGTAGAGCGTGATCGGCTCCCCGGCGCCCACCCGCAGCGACTGTGCCAGCGGCGCGTTGATCACGACCTGGCCGGGCTTCGGGCCGGGTCCGCCGATGCCTGAGCTCCCGCCCGCCGCACCGAAGCGGGATGCCTCGTCGAAGTCCATCTGCCAGGCCAGGACGCGCGGTTCGGCGATCGTACGGCCCTGGGGGCGGCTGACGCCCGAGGCCTGGGTGGTCCGGGCGGTCAGCACGCCGTCGACGTCCGGGCCGGTCCTCAGCGCGGCGAGCCGCTGGGCGACCGCGTGCCCGGGCGGGCCGGGCGGTGCCACGACGCGCTCGTCCACCGGGCCCAGCGTGCGGTAGGCCTCCTGGCGCACCGAGAAGTTGAGGGTGTCGCCGACGACCAGGGCCCCGATGATGATCGCCGTGCCGAGGACCGATCCGCCGATGACGAGCGCGGCCTCGGTGCGCCGTCGGGCGAGCTGGCGGAAGGCCAGACGACGCGAGACGGGTTGCCGGACGGCGACCAGGACGAGCGCCACGAGGACGAGCGCGAGGGCGATGAGCAGCGGGGCCAGGAGGTTCGGATACATCATCGGTCCCGGGAGACGTCGGTGACCGCTTCCGTGGCCGGAACGCGCTGCGGAAGGTCGTCGACCAGCCGCCCGTCGCGCATCCGGATCAGCCGGGGGACGCGGGCACCGATGGTGCTGTCGTGGGTGACGAGGACGATCGTCTGGCCCTCGTCCCGGTTGAGTTCGCACAGCAGGTCCATGACCTGGTCGGCCATGGCGCTGTCGAGGTTGCCGGTCGGTTCGTCCGCCCACACGACGGCCGGCCGGCCGGCGAGGGCGCGCGCGATGGTCACCCGCTGCTGTTCACCGCCGGACAGTTCGCTGGGCCGGTGCTCGACCCGGTGACCGAGGCCGACCCGGTCGAGCATGGCGAGCGCCCTGCTGCGCGCCTCGCGCGGCCGGGTGCCCACGAGCAGGAGGGGGAGTTCGACGTTCTCCACCGCGGAGAAGACGGGGATCAGGTTGAACGACTGGAAGACGAAACCCATCGTGCGGGCCCGGTGCTCCGTGCGTGCGGCGTCCGACATCGCGAAGAGATCACGGCCGTCGATCTCCACCCGGCCGCCGTCGATGTCGTCGAGCCCGGACAGACAGTTCAGCAGGGTCGTCTTCCCGGACCCGGACGGTCCCATGACCCCCACGAGCTCGCCGTGACGCACGACGAGATCCAGGTCGTCCAGGGCGGTGACCGCCACCGAGCCCGTCCGGTAGATCTTGCGGACTCCCGTGGCGACGAGGAGAGGCCGGTCGCTGTTCATGTCTTCCATACGAGACCCGGAAGAGACCGGCCGCCACGGTCCTCCCGGCCCGAACAGGGGGACGAACGGCCCAATCCGAGACCCGGCCGGACGGGTCACGCGTCCGCCGCGACACGCACCCGTCGCCGGACGACCGTGGCGGTCAGAGCCCCCGCGACCAGCGCGGTCACGGCCAGCAGCACGAAGCCCCAGGTGTAGTCGTGCGCGACGCTGTCGACCGCGCCCATGACGAGCGGTGGGAAGAATCCGCCGAGACCGCCCGCCGCCCCCACCAGGCCGGTCACCGAGCCCACCCGCTCGGCCGGCACCAGGCGGGCCACGAGGGCGAAGACCGCACCGGAGCCCGCGCCCAGACCTGCGGCCATGCCGAGGAAGGCCGCGGTTCCGACCGGGACCAGTTCCGCCTCGAAGGAGGCCACGACCGCACACGCGGCGACGAGCCCGTACGACACCGTCAGCACGGGGACGGGACGGACGCGGTCCGACAGCCAGCCGCCCAGGGGCCGCATGGCGACCGCGAGGACGACGAACCCGGCGGTCCGCAGCGCCGCGTCCGGGCGGCTGAGCTCGTAGGCCCGGGTCAGATAGGTGGGCAGGTAGACGCTGAAGGCGACGAACCCGCCGAAGGACACGGCGTACAGGAACGCCAGGTGCCAGGTCGACGGCGTGCGCGCGGCCAGTGCGGTGCGGGACCGGAGCGAACCCGCCGCGGTCGCGCGTCCCGGACGGTCGCGCAGCAGGAACCGGGCCACCACGGCGTACCCGGCGAGGCAGCCGGCCACGAGGTCGAACGGGAAGGCGCGCCCGACGGCGTCGGTCAGCTGGACGGTCGTGAACGACGCCAGGGCCGTGCCGCCGGTGCCGATGCCGAAGACCCCGAGGGCGACGCCCCGGCGCGCCGGCGGATACCAGGCGTTGACGAACGGGACGCCGACGGCGAAGGCGGTTCCGCCCAGCCCGAGCAGGAAGCCGCCCGCCAGCACCTCCGCCAGGGAGTCGGCGAGATGCCCCAGGTACAGCACCGGCAGGATCGTCAGCGCGGCGACGAGGGGGAACATCCGCTGGGCTCCCCAGCGGTCCGTCAGCGCCCCGGCGGGGATCCTGCCGAGCGCGCCGACGACCACCGGCACGGCGACCACCAGGGACTGCTCGAACGAACTGAGATCCAGGTCGTCCCGCAGCCGCGGGCCGAGCGGCGCGAGCAGGGCCCAGGCCCAGAAACAGAGGGTGAAGCCGACCGTGGCCAGGAGCAGCATCTGCCACGGTCGGGGCGTACCGTCCGCGCCGTCCGCGCCGGGCGGTCTCCCGGTCACTCGGGTCATGGTGCCTCCCGGCAGCAGCCCGCGTCGTCGTCGCGGAGCCCTGCCGGTTCCCACCCTCCCGGAGGCGGGATCCCGGCCCCAGGGGCCGCTCGTCCCCTTCCGTGCCCGAACGGTCCCCGCGGGGGGCCGGTCGGCCCTGTGCGCCCCGTCCGGGCCGGGGGCACCGTGGGAGTGTCCGGCCGGGCCGGGACGGGGACGCCCCGCAGGTGCCGGTGCGGTCGTGGGGAGCGTGAGTGGACATGATGTTCTGGTACGGCAACGGGATGAACGGATGGGGCTGGTTCGCCATGGCGGCCGGCATGGTCCTGTTCTGGGGCCTCCTCATCACCGTCGTCGTGATGATCTTCCGCTCGCTGGACCGTGCCGCGGACCGGCCGGCGCGTCGGGTCCCGGCGGTGCCCGAGCAGATCCTCGCCGAGCGGCTCGCCCGCGGTGAGATCGACGAGGAGGAGTACCGCAGGCGCCTGAGCGCCCTGCGGAGCGGGGAGTCGTGACCTTCCGCCCCGGATCCCGCCGGGATGCGGGCGTGGCCGCGCCCCGTCACCCTGGGACCATGGCCGGACGGACGCCCGGGGAACCGGGCGGACCCCGCGACGCGCTCCGTGAGCTGACCGCACGGCACGGAGCGCGCGGTGGCCTGCTGCCGGCCATGGTCCCAGGGTGACGGGGCGCGGCCACGCCCGCATCCCGGCGGGATCCGGGGCGGAAGGTCACGACTCCCCGCTCCGCAGGGCGC